>JBFMBP010000131.1 GCA_040755155.1 Candidatus Omnitrophota bacterium
TGGTAAGGTTGACATAAGATTAGTATAGCATATATCTTATATGCTATACAATAGAAAAAAAGATAAAATCTTTGCGATCCGCTATTTTCCGATAAATATGTGTATAATTGATAGCCTTGAAAGGCTGAGTAAAAGTTCCTTCCTCTCTCCTCGCGGCAGCAAAGGTTTTTCAGCAAACCCTAATTCTTATTATAAACGCCCCATCGCCGTTTAGTCTTCGATACGATCCTGCGCCCATTTATTTCTCATCGGTAGAAACGCCTTGCTCGTAGGCGGCTTGTCCCGCTTTGAGCAGCCAACTTTCACGGCCTCTGCGATACATGATCCATAACAGCGCCGCCCCGATGATCAACCATGCCGCCACAATAAAGGGAGCGTAACATATAGGAGTTTGGGGCAAGGGAACGACCGATTTATACCCCACCCATATTAATGCAACGGTGGAGACGAAGGGAAATATAGCGTGGAAGAAAACGTTGAACTCAGCTTTCTGCTCGCTGCGGTAAAAACGATAGACTCCGAGATTACCAGCGGAATAGACGAGAATCATTCCCAAAGTCGTTACCGCCGCCATGAGGAAAAATTCCTGATCCGGACCGATCCAAAAACCGACTCCCAATCCCAATAGCAGCGTGATGGCGGTTTGCAATTTAATGGCGTTCATCGGTGTTTGGTAGACGGGATGGATTTTCGCTAAAGCGCGAGGCAGCGACTCGCTGCGGCCCATTGCGTAAAAGACGCGCGTCGCCGCGTTGGTGCAGGCGATGGAAACCGCCATGATGGAATTGAAAACCGCGAGCAAGACCAAAATCCACGCTCCACCCCATAATTTTCGGGCGAGCACGAACGTCGGGCTTTCCTTGCAATCGATGAAGGCTTTCAAATCGTTGGTTCCCCATCCTACAAGAAGCGCCCAGGAACAGAACAAATAGAAGGCTCCGGTGAGCAAAATCGAACCGATAATCGCTTTGGGAAGATTCTTGCGCGGATTCTCGCTCTCTTCCGCCAACGGCGCCACCGATTCGAATCCTGTAAAGCTGAAGATGGAAAAAACAACTCCCAAATACAATCCGCTCATACTCGTCGCATTGGCGGGATTGTACGAGGCCAGGTTGATCCCGCCGTTACCCGGTTGAAACAAACCAGTTACCACCAAAGCGACGACGATCAAGATTTCGGCGGCGCCCAAGAACAACATGATTTCCGCCGATAATTCGATGCCTCGATAAACCAGCCATGAAATCAAGAGGGCGGCGATAATGAAAAAGAGCCACCAAGGGAAAAAGACGTTGTATTCGACGTTAAGGGTTTGTTGCAGAAAATAACCCATAAAAGCCAAGTTGATGGCCGTCCCCGCCGGATCGTAGAGAAAATAGAGCCAAGCCGTCAGAAAGCCCGCCCGCGGATGCACGGTGCGGCTGACATAGGTGTAATACCCTCCGGCGCACGGCAAATGCCGCGCCAGCTGGTTCAAAGAAAATCCCAGCGTCAGAATAATGACGAAGGCGATGGCGAACGATAATGGAGTCGTTACGCCCGCCAGCGAAGTAACGAATTGAATGGAAAAGATCAACCCAATCGCAGGCGCGATATGAGTGATTCCCTGCATCATTATCGAAGGCAGTTTCAACGCCCCGGCGCGCAGTTTAGTTTCAGGATGACTATCCAACGATTTTTCTCCCTTCATCCCTTGGAATCGGCAATCGATGCAAGAGTCTATCATATATATAGGAAGGAAAGCAATTCGGCGGGAAGAGAAAAACAATGATGAATGATGAGTGATGAGCCCCCCTACCGAGGAAAGACCCTCGGCGATTAAAGGAAGAAAAGCTCTGTTGCCCCGCCGTTGAAACGGCGGGCTATTGTCGTTTGCCCCTTTAAAGGGGCATTTGACAATAGCCCAGCCTTTCAAGGCTGGGATGACAATAGGCGACGGGGCGGCAAGGCAAGATGAAGTCTGCCTTTGATCTATCCCTCAAGGGAAGGCTGAGGCTTAGCCCTTGAGCATCTCTTCCACTTGTGGGTAAAGAAAAGCAATCTTTGGAAAGAGATTTAAAAAGCGACAAAATCAGATGCGAATTGTCTTCACGCCGTTTTTGCGCGCTCCATCGCTGCTGCCCTTAAAGACAAGCGGTTCGATGCCTTGTTCTTGAGCGCAGCGCCGGGCGATCTCTTTGACGGCGGCCAGACCTTTCTTCCCCTCGCAGAGAACGCAGACGGTCCCGCCGCTGCCGCCGCCGGTGATCTTGGCGCCATAAACGCCCTGCGAAGGTCCGGCGAGACGCACGGCTTCCACGATCGCATCCGTCGCTGCGCATCCCAAGCCGCATTGAGAATAGCTGGCGTGGGATTGGCGCATCAACTCGCCGAGATTTTGCAGATACTCTCGGCGCTGTATCAGCGGGAACGCGGCGGAGTTCAGAGCGCGCAGGATCAGTTCGAACGATTGCACGCGGTGATTTTCCCAAACGGGATGTGCGGCGCATTGGCGCACGGCGTATTCCCGGCCTGGTTGGGGCGCAGTGATAGGATCGATCGTCGCGCCGAAACGTTGGAGAAATTCCTCTCCCTCGATGCGCTCCGGCAATAGCGCGCGGTATTTCGCTTCGAAGGTGGAAGGCGGGATATTGGCGAGAAAGCCGCCGTAAGGCAAATCGCCAGCTATTCCGGTTTTCCTGGCCGCTAGCAAGGCTTTCTTCGGCGTCCCTTCCAATCGGGCGATCATCGTATAACCCATAAACGCGGCGGCGCGCACGTCGCCATAGGACGCGCCGCTGACAGCGTGGCGCACGCCGCTGTCTACGCCGACGAAATGGATTTCGGAAGGAATATCCAGCAAAGGAAAAATCCGATCCGGTTGGCATAAAATAGGCAGCAAGCGCCGTTCCTCGCCCAAATAGGAAGCGAGTTGATCCATGAGGCCGCAGGGAGCGCCCGCCACGCGATTTTCCACGATTTGCGCCAAGATCGGCAATTCCGTAGCTCCCAAATTCAAACCGGCGGCGGAAGCCAACGCCGTCATCGCCGCCACTTCGATGGCCGCCGACGAGGAGACGCCTTTGCCGATGGGAACGCGGGAATCGATCCAGATATCGGCGCCGGGCAAGGTTACGCCCTTTTCGCGCATCAACACGAGAAAACAGCCGATGACGTAAGCGGCCCAATCGCCCCCCGGCAGTTCGGCGAGAAGGTTGCGGGCGCGTTCGTAAAAATCACCTTTCTCTTCCCTAAATAAAGATAAGCGCGTTTCGACGGCGGGAACGAAATTCGACGCCCTTGCCAATTCGCTATGTACCCGCACGAGGTCATCGTTGCGAAGAGCGAGCGCCGCCGTGGTCTGCTGCGGTATCGGCATTTGCAACACCAGCGAGCCGGAATAATCGGCGATGCCTCCCATAACATCCAATCTTCCTGGAGCGTAGGCGACATGGATTATCCGTCCCTTGCCAAAAAACGATTTGCATTTTCCCGTCATCTTCATTCGTCTCGTCCTCGCTCCAACGATATATGTCGTTATTAAACAAGACCGTATTTCTTCAGTAATCTTTGCAAAACCGGCTCCACCTCGGCGCGAAGATAAGGATTGGCGTAGGCGATCCAATCGACGGGAGATGTGGTATCGAGCGGAGCGTCCACCGGCCCGCCGTTCCGTCCCGTTACGATAACTCCGCCCTCTTCGGCGATTAGACAGGCGCTAAGATCGTAAGGATGGCAATGGAGGCCGGCGGTTGCGCCCTCTTTGCCCAATCGCTTATAAAGGCCGGTTCGCAAATCGGCGTTGAAGCGGTCGTGTCCCATCAGCAATTCGTACATCTGGCCGCCGGTGGAAATATATTGATCCTCGAAGAGGATGGCGCGTCCCGCCGGAGGATCGGGATACAATTCCGCGATCATTTCCTCTTCCACCCGCGCTAAAAGGTCCTTGCCCGGCGGAAAGAAACGGCTGATCTGAGCGAAGCCGCCAAGGAGGGTTTTCGATTGCGACGGGACGATAGGACGCGGAGACAGCCGATTCGTAAACATATCGCGGGTAACGGCGCGAGCGCCTTGTCCGCGAAGCGCCCACAACATATCGCTGAGATGGCTGCGGGTGGTGGGAATTTCCACCATCGCCGCCGTCTCTATATCCCGCAGCGAAGTTGCTGCGCCCTGGTTGGGAGCGGCGCCTGCGAGGAAGAAGGCGGAGCGTTTGTCGTACATGACGCCTCGAGTTCCGTCGATGGGATCGACGAGGAGACGAATCGCCGCTTCGTCCTCCCGCATTCCATCGGGAAGAACTAAAGGCCGCCCCGCATCGGAAACGCCTTCCGCGATAAGAACGATCCCGCCTAGCGCTTCAGCGCGCTCCCGCAGCAGCGAGACGAGATACTCTTCCACGAAAAAATCAATGCGGTAAATCGTATCGGCTTCCGTCTCCAGGTGGACGGCGCTTTTTTCCTCGATGGATTGGCAGCGCAGCGTCGCATGAATCTTGTCGCAGACGAGAGTTCCGACGGCGCAAAGCGCCTCTTTGACGACGGCTTGATCCATCGCTAATCCGCTTCCTGAAATTGGGATAAATTCACCGATTGAAGTTCGCGGGCTTTCTCTTCCGGCATAGTATCGGCCATAAAGTTGCCGCCGCCGATTTCCGGCCCCGCGAGAAATTTTTGCAAGCCCGGCTGGCGCAACGGCGGCTGGAGGAGGAGATGGAGATGATAATTGGAATAATCTCCCTCTTGCACTGGCGCCTGGAGAATGGATAGAACATAAGGAAAACTGAAGCCGAAAAGAAGATCGTAGCGGCGAATTACTTGTTGAAAGGCGCTGGCCAAATCGCGCAGTTCTTCGTCCTCCATTGTGATAAACGTCGCATGCCGCTTCTTGGGGAAAATCAAAACCTCATAGGCGTAACGGGCGAAAAAGGGAATGAAGGCGACGGCGTTTTCATTTTCCGCAAGAAGGCGGATCCCCGCTTGACGCTCCGCATCCAACACGTCCTGGAACAGGTTTCTCTTCTTTTCCTTTTGGTAATCCGCCGCTGACGACAATTCGCGTTCCACATGCCGGAACGTGAAATTCGTGGCGTAGATTTGACAATGGGGATGGGGATTGGATACGCCGACGACCTCGCCCTTGTTTTCAAAGATCAAGACGAAGCGGATTCCTGGAGTTGCTTTTAGATTTCGCATCTGTTCTCGCCAGGCGAGAAAAACCTTAACGGCTTTTTCCAATTTCATTTGCCCCAGCGTCACATTGTGGCGGGGATCGTAACAGACGACGCGGGCGATGCCGCTGGCGCGGGCGCGGCGGTATAAACCTATTTCATCCTCCGCCAGCTCCGCCGGAATATCCGGGGAACGAACGCCGACCACGGGATGGTCGTTGTCGAATATGAAAACGTCCTTGTAATCGGGATTGCGCTCTCCGTGAACGCGCGGATTGCCGGGACATAGGTAACAGTCGGAAACGTAAGCGGGAGCCGTAGAGACGGC
>JBFMBP010000132.1 GCA_040755155.1 Candidatus Omnitrophota bacterium
CCCTCGCCCTTTGGGAGAGGGTTAGGGTGAGGGAAATATAAGCCTAATAATATCAACCCTCACCTAACCTCTCCCAATCTTGGGAGAGGAATTTTGAAAACAACAATCTCAATGCATGTTGGTATTATGTCATACTAAGAAAAGGGCGGCTTCGATCATCGGAGCCGCCCTTTTCACTTTTCTTATTCATCGATCAATCTTACGGTTCGAATTTCTTGACGTAAATCTCTCGATCCTCTCCCGTATAAACGAGGACGATTCGTCCTTGAGCGTCGCATACGGCGTCGTAATCGCCGAATATTTGAGCTATGCCGCCGCCCGACGCCGCGCCTTCTCCCGCGGGATGCCATTCGCCGCCGTTAAGTTGCTTGGCGTAAAGAATGCGCGTTCCGCTTTCCTGCCAGATCGCAACCAGACGCCCATCGGGGCGCATGACGAGGACGGGCGAGGAGCCTTTGCGTTCCGGCTCACAAAGGTTGCCGCCGATGGGAATCCATTGGCCGTCTTCAAAGCGTTGAACGAATATTTTACCGTCCTGCGTATTGTACGCGATGAGCGGTTTTTGCTGGGAGTCGAGAACGAGCGCTCTTGACGAGATGTTGCAACCGGAGTCGAGAAAATCGGCGCTGACGTTGGAACCGGCGCCGAGGCTGATCCAGGCGATGCCATCCCAATGCTTGATATAGAGGGCGCTGGAGGATTCGCGAGGCTGGCGCCAGAGGACGTAAATCTCGCCCGTATTCGTTACGGCCAATTGCGGCGTTCCCCCTTCGCGATCTTGTTCGGCGATGCCGTAGCCGCTGGCGGAGCCGGGACTGAATTCCATCCATTTTCCATCCGTAAACTTGCGCATTCGAAAATAACTGTATGCGGAGCCGACGCCGCAAAGATAAAAGGCAACCGGCGTTTTATCCGGCAGAAAAGCGAGGTCAGTGAAAAATTCCAGGCCGCTGGGATCGTCGATGCCTCCGCCCGCCCAGCGTTGCCAGGCCGAGCCGTCGAATTTGCGCATTTCGTCGAAATAAAAATCCATTGTTATGATAGGGCGTCCATCCGCTGGATCGACGACGAGGCGGTTGACGCCCCGTGGAGCGTTGGCGATATCTTTTCGCTGTGCTCGATCCGTTCCCCAATCCACCCACTGCTCGCCGTCGAATTTCATGACATAGACGTAGGCTTCGCCGTCCCAACTCAGATACGACCAGGCGGCAATGGGATTGCCGTCGGAATCGATAACGGCGCCGAGGCGGCCTTTGGGATTGCCGCATCCTTGAGATACGCCCCCGCCGCTAGCCGAGCCGGGGCTGAATTCGGGCCAATCGGGAGAGGCGGGCAAAGGCGTGGGCGTAGGTAAAGGAGTCGGCTCAACCAATGGAGTTGGATACATAACCGGTTCTTCTTCCAGTTCCCGCACCAGCCGAAAGCCAACATAATGGTTGCGTTCGTAGGGTGGATAACTGTTGCGCGCCGCCGAACGGGCGTCTTTCAGCATCCCATTCCAACTGCCTCCCCGCAACGTTCGGCTGGTTCCCGATTCCGGACCTTGGGGATCGATCTGCGGGCCGTCAGCGTATGCGCCGTACCAATCCTGACACCATTCCCATACGTTGCCGTACATATCGTACAATCCCCACGGATTTGGCGTCTTGATGCCGGCTTCTTTCGTTCCGCCGATATAGCCGTTATAGGTATTGTTTCCCGTCCACCACATATATTGATCGATGAAGGGAATATATTCCGAACCGCTATCGGAATATTCCAAGGCGTCGCCGAACCAGAAGCGCGCCGTCGTCCCGGCGCGGCTGGCGTATTCCCATTCCGCTTCCGTCGGCAAGCGAAAAACGCCTTTCCCCATTGCGTTTAACCGCTTGATATATTGCTGGCAATCCTCCCAGGAAACGTTATCTACGGGATGATTAGGATTGAAATCGAATTCCGATACGGGATACCCCATAACCGCCCGCCATTGCCCTTGCGTCAGTTCGTATTTCGCCATGTAAAAACATTGGGAGACGGCGGTTTGATGCGGCGTTTCATCGGCGGAGCGTCCGCGTTCGTCTTCGGGACTGCCCATCATAAAAGCGCCGGATTTGATGAGGATCATTTCCAACGGCTTGTAACTATCGGCCATATCCGGAAGATCGATGACGATTTCGTCATTATCGAGGGATATAGTGGAGATAGGAGGATCGTTTTCGTCGCCATCGAGAAAAGCGGGATGGTAGTATTTATGGGGATCGAGAATATAAATTTCGAAATTGTCCAAATAAACCGTCAATGGCAGACTGCTGGACCAGTTATAGATTTGGATCAGCGGTTGAAAGCCCGTGGACGGCGGAGTGAAAAAGAGGGACAGCCGCTTATATTCTCCAACGGCGAAAGCGCTATTGTTCGGTGAGTTGGTGGAAACGAAGACATTCGGTCCCTGATCGATGGCGGCGAGAGTTAACGAAGCGTTGGGCTGCGCTGTGCGGATGGAACAGCGGATGAGAGCAGCGTTAGGCGTTTCGATGACCGATCCGAAGATCATTAATCCTTGGCCGGGATTGGCTGTTATAATGGCTCCGCGTCCGTCCGTCGCGTTGGTGAAGGCGTGATCTGTAGGAATAGCGCCGAACGATAGTTTGGCTCTAGGATAATAATCGAATCCCGCGCCCATAACGGTTAGACCGTTTTCTTCCGCAGTATCACCGGAGAACTCGATGCGAATGGGAGCATAAGAATCGTTGTTGGCCGAAATGAATGATGCGCCAATGACGAATAGGGAAATAATGCGAATGAATCGCGACATAAAACCATCCCCCCTTTCATAGGACCTATATAGTATAATATACGGATTGGATAGTTTTATGTCATCCTGTTTTTCACCAATTTTTCCCCGAATGAAAATGCTCCTGCCTTTCTTGGAACAATTGCGATAATCCCAGTTCTTGCAATTGCTCTTGAGCGGGTAGAAAACGGTCGCCAAGTTTGTCCAGCCATTGCTGCAATTCGTTTTCCAATTCCTGGCGGACGGCGGCGAAATCGGGATCTTTGATGCGATTGATCGTTTGATAGGGATCCTCTTGGTTGTCGTATAACACCCAGCCCAAATCTTTCCAACGGGCGTAGGTATAGCGCTTCGTGCGCACGCCGCGCCATTCGCGCCCATGCCAGATGTTGGCTTGATCGGAGGGAACGATGTCCATGATGGGGACGGAATTATGCTCCTTGCCTTCGCCTGCAAGAATGCGTTGGCTTAGGTTCCAGCCCTGCATAACGGAGGGCGCCGGTACGCCGAGCAGGCCCAAAAGCGTCGGCGCCATGTCGGCGGTTCCCACAAGCGCATCGCAGCGCTCACCGGCGGGAATGAGTCCCGGCGCACTGAGGATTAATGGAACGCGGATCGATTCTTCCCACGGCTGCTGCTTCTTGACGCGGTCGTGAGACCAAAGCATGTCGCCATGATCCGCCGTGTAAACGATTAAAGTATTTTCGCGCAAGCCCAATTCATCCAGCGTTTGCAGCAGCCACCCCGCGTTATGATCCAAGGCGCTGATGGCGGCGTAGTAATCGGCCACCGTGCGCTGCGGGGCGTTGATGGCGTTGCGCGGCAGCTGGATTTCTCTGGGATCGTACATAGTGCGGTACGATTCGGGAACGAGTTCGTAAGGAGCGTGAGGCGGCCCCCAAGAAAGCATAAGGAAGAAAGGCTCTTCCTTATATTTCTTGATAAAATCGATGGCGAGATCGGTCTGGATATCCGGTTCGTAGCCTGGGCGGCGGACGAGTTCCGGCGCATCGAGATAATATTTGGGATCGAAATAGGCGTGGGAGCAATTATAAGCCGCCCAAAAATCGTCGAAGCCCTGCCGCCGGGGACCGGGCGGCGTGAACTTGCTGCGGGGAATGCCGTCCAAGTGCCACTTGCCGATATAGCCGGTGCGATACCCTTGCGCGCGAAGCAGCGACGCCAACGTATCTTGACCTGTGGGCAAGGGAAGATCGTTGACCACGGCGCGGTTGGTCAGGGGATATTTACCCGTCAATAAAATGGCGCGGCTGGGAGTACAGACGGGGCAGTTGGCGACGCCGTTGGCGAAGAAGGTTCCTTCCCTCGCCAGACGGTCGAAAGTGGGCGTCATGACCTGGCCGTTTCCGGCGCAGCCCATATCCATTCCCCGGTGTTGATCGGCGTAGAGAAAGAGGATGTTCCATTTTTTTCCCTCAACGCGCGCAAGTTGGTTTTCTGAAATCGCCCCCATGTCAGCATCGGCGATCAAAGTTCTGTGTTTTGAAATCATTTTCTAATCCTTTACGTTTTCCATCCATCTGCTCGACAGCGGCGCATTTTTTCGATAGGATTTCGTTAATACTTAATCATGTTTTCAACCGTGGAGTAAAGCGTCATGTCCCAAACAGAACCGATTTTGCGGATGGCGGGGATCGTCAAGAATTATCCCGGCGTACAGGCGTTGAAGCAGGTGAATTTCGATGTGCGCGAGGGCGAGGTTCACGCCTTGGTGGGCGAGAATGGAGCGGGAAAATCGACGCTCATGAAAATCCTCGCAGGCGCGGAAAACATGGACTCCGGCGAAATTTTTATCGGGGGAGAGAAAGCGCTTATCGATTCACCCCATAAAGCGCAGGCGTTGGGCGTCTCCATCATCTACCAGGAATTCAATCTTGTTCCCCAATTGGGAGCGGCGGAAAATATTTTTCTGGGAAAAGAACCGACGCGCTTTGGATTCGTCGATTTCAAGCGGGAGAAGCGCGAAGCCGCCCAGCTGCTGGAACGGTTGGGCATCTCCTTCGATCTGGACGAGCCGGTAAACCGCCTCTCCATCGCGCAGCAGCAAATGGTGGAGATCGCCAAAGCCTTGTCCGTCAAAGCAAAGATCATCGCTATGGATGAACCCTCGGCGACGTTGACTCTGCACGAACTGAAAAATCTGTTCGCCCTGATTCGGACTTTGAAAGAGCAAGGCGTCAGCATCGTTTATATTTCCCACCGCTTGGAAGAAATCTTCGAAATTTGCGACCGGCTGA
Organism: Candidatus Omnitrophota bacterium; assembly: GCA_040755155.1. Taxonomy (NCBI): domain Bacteria; kingdom Pseudomonadati; phylum Candidatus Omnitrophota; species Candidatus Omnitrophota bacterium. The sequence continues at coordinate 5,029 of JBFMBP010000132.1, forward strand.
CGGTGCTGCGCGACGGCGAGTGGATTGGAACGAAAGAGATCAGCGAGGTGGACCGCGAAGGCATCATCGAGATGATGGTAGGCCGCAAGATCACGGAAGAATTTCCCAAAGAAGTTTTCTCGCCCGGCGAAGAAATCCTGCGCGTGGAAGGGCTGGGGCGCGGCTTCGTGAAGGATGTTTCCTTCAACATACGCAAAGGCGAAATTACGGCGTTGACCGGGCTGGTAGGCGCAGGACGCACGGAAACGGCGCGCATGGTCTTCGGCGCGGATCAACCGGAAGCGGGCGTGATATATTTCGAGGGCAAGATGATTCATATCGCCTCGCCGCGCCAAGCCATCGATTTGGGCATTTGCTTGCTTACCGAAGACCGCAAAGGGCAGGGATTGGTTTTGGGGATGCGTATTCGCGAAAACATTACTCTGCCGACGCTGATGGAGTTCTGCCGTTATCTTTTCATTCAAGGGAAGAAGGAACGGGAGACGGCGGATCGTTCCATGAAGGAACTAACCATCAAAGCTCCCAGCGCCGAAACGGAGGCGCAGAATCTATCCGGCGGCAATCAGCAAAAAGTCGTCTTGGCGAAATGGCTGCTCGCCCATTCGAAACTCTTCATCTTCGACGAACCCACGCGAGGCATCGACGTGGGCGCAAAGCGGGAAATTTATTTATTGATGAATGAACTCTTGCGCCGGGGCGCCGGGATATTGATGATCTCGTCGGAACTGCCGGAAGTGCTGGGCATGGCGGACCGCGTTCTGGTGATGAGCGCGGGGCGGGTGGTCGGCGAACTGTCGCGCTCGGAAGCGACGCAAGAGAAAATCATGGACCTGGCGACTAGTTCGCCCAAACGCTCGGAGTTTGCAGCCTGATGATAACGAAATCTCAAACGCTTTCCGAAAGCGGCCATCCCCCTTACGACCTGCTGAGTTGGGGGAAGCCATGCGAGAAATTTCCTGCGTGGTTTTGGGCGGGCGCGTTTATCATCGCCGCATCGGAAACGCTGCTCTATTACCGCATCGAGCCGGTGTACACTCATTTCACTCTAATCGTCTGGTGGGGGTATATTCTTTTTCTCGATGGAATCATCAAGCGCCGCCGGGGCGTTTCCTTTCTTGCCGACCGTCCACGCTTTTTCGTTTTCATGGCGGCGGTCTCGCTCTTCTGGTGGCTGATTTTCGAATTTTACAATTGTTATTTGGAAAATTGGATTTATATCGGATTGCCGCCCAACATTATCCATCGCTATATCTGTTATGCGCTCGCCTATGCCACCATCACGCCCGCTATATTGGAAACCTACGAAATTTTTCTGACGTTTTGGCCGCCGCGACAGAAATTGGATTTTACTCGCCGACCGCATAAGACAACCGTATGGCTTTGGTTCTTTTTCGGATTGCTAAGCGTTACGGTTCCTTTGCTGATCCCTTGGCGCGAGGTGCGGCATTATCTCTTCGCCTTTGTCTGGATGGGATTCGTCTTTCTGTTGGAGCCGCTCGCCTATTGGAGCGGCGGCTATTCGCTGCTGCGTCTTTGGTCGGCGGGATGCCGCAAGTTAGCGTGGCTGATGTTCGTCTCCGGCGGCGTCTGCGGCTTGTTGTGGGAATTTTGGAATTATTGGGCGGGCGCCAAGTGGCTCTATACCATACCTTTTTCGTACTGTTTCGATTATCTCAATTTGCATTTGATTCAATTATTTGGCTATGTTCGTTATTTCGAAATGCCTTTCATCGGCTTTTTGGGTTTCCTGCCTTTCGCCTGGGAATGCTTGGTTCTTATCCAATTTACGGCTCTGGCGGCGGGCGGATTTCCCCTCACACCGAACGATTCCGTTCCCTCACGGAAAATGGTTTGGGGAGCGAGAGGACTATTGGCGCTTCTCTTCGGCGTCTTCGTCCTGGCGTATGCGATTCAAGATAAAAGATATTTTCCAATTGATAGTTTCTCGCTTTCGGCGCCTTCTGCTGGGAAAAATGACGAAGCCGCGTTGAAAATGTGGTTGGAGTATTTAAGCGACAGCAAACCGCCGCCTTCGGCGTTGGAACAAGACATCCAGTGGAGTCCTCATCTTGCGGCGTCAAGAGAATTGTTTCGTCGATTGCGATTTAAGCAAAACTATCCCAATGTTCGCCTTCGCTGGTGGACGGACCGCCAGTTGCGGGAATACGCCGTCTATGCGCGCTTTAACTGGGCGCTGCGCAAGGAAATAACGCCGCCGCCATTATGATTTCCGCTATTCATCGCAACCACAAAAAGAAATTCTTCTTTCTCCACGAGAAAAAAAATCCCAAAATTTTTGAAACATTTTCAGGGCGCCATACGTACTAATTATCAAAGGCGTTGAAAAAATAATTGAAAATATGCGAAACGAAAAACCAATGGGATCGTTTTATCTTATTATGCAGGCGGATAGGAAAAGGGAAAAATTAGCTGCTGGATTATTTGGAACGATAGCGTATGAAAGAACTCCAGGAGTTGAGAAGATGTTGAATGATCGTTTGAAAAACCATCGAGACCGATCCGGCGAACGCGCCGACCGCCATAAAAGGCCGACGTTATCGGCGATGCAAGAGAGCGAGCGCATCAAGCGGTTCGAACGCTTTCTCGAAAACCGAGGCTGTCCGACGCGCCTGGTCTACCATGCTGCGAACGAGAAGATCGACTGGATCGATTGAATGCGAGGATAAGAAAGCCGGGAAACATTAAAGAAAAATAAAGAAAGGAAGAACGGGAGTTTTACTCCTTCAAAATATTCAAGCATTACTTCCTCCCCACTTTTGGCTACAGCGGAGTTCTCTACAATTAGCGGCTCCGCTTTTTTTTTATGATTCGCATGAATGTAAAAACAGTGACAAGTGACAAGTGATTAGTGACACGTGATTAGTAAAAGAAATTCGATGACTTACAAAATATGTTCCGCTCACCTTTTGGGCGATAAGGATATCTTGGCGCAATGTCATTTAAAACAAGGAATATATTGTATAAATCAATCGCCAGCTGCCGTTTTTGGGAATATAAAGATGGGAGGGAAAAAGACGCGAAAATAGGATGAGGGATAAAAAAGGATAATGCGGGGGATAACATCAAAAATTATCCCCTTAAAATTGGAAAATCTATTTTTAAACAATTGGAAAACCGGGGCGGCAAGGCTTTGGCATTTTGTCTTTCTCTTTCCTCTTTTTTTCCGAGATGCGAATGAAACGATCAAGGAAAGGAAAGATAAAATTCGCTTGCCGCCCGGCGGTTTGATCCTGCTTTTTTCTCAATATTCTCCGATGTCGCCAGGGGGCTTCATGCCCTATAGGCAAGCCGGTTCCCAGGCAATCGTTTCGCCATGCCAATCACAGTCTGGCGAAACGACTGTGAGTTCCACCCCCGCTACTCATTCACCGATGCGCACCCTAAAAAGGCTGCGCAAGGTTATCGACGATGCCATCCTCTTCCACTTCGCTATTTAGCGGCGAGTACGGCGGGGACTGCTCGGCGCGCGCCGTGAGAAGGTCCCTCTGTTATTGTGGGGAAGGGCGCAAATTGGACGCGATAATGGAATGATGATTGATGATTGATGAGCCCCCCCTACCGAGGAAAGGCACTCGGCGATAGTAGGAAGAAAAGCCCTGCCGCCCCGCCGTTGAAACGGCGGGCTATTACCGTTTGCTCCTTTAAAGGGGCATGTGGCAATAGCCAGCCTTTCAAGGCTGGGATGCGGCGAGTATATGGTATTATTAGCTGCGTAACATGAGTTAGTAAAAGGCAAGAGATCGGTATTGACAAAGAAAACGTAATTTGCAAGGTTTATCATAACGATGAAAGCGGTATCGATCGTCGTGAAAGAATGGCTTCAGGAGATAATGATGAAAAACAATCGTCGAGAATTCATGAAAAAATCCACGCAAAACGCGGCTCTGGCTTCCGTGTTGGTTAGCATCGGCTCCCATTCGATTCTTGGCGCCAACGAGCGCATCCGCCTGGGCGGCATTGGCGTCGGCGACCGGGGCCAAGACCGTTTGCGCGCCGCGATGAAGTTCAATGCGGAAGCCGTCGCCTTATGCGACGTGAACCAATTGATGCTGGAACAGGCTCGGGAGAAACTTGGCGGGACGGCGGAACTTTATAAAGAGCACGAAAAACTGTTGGAGCGCAACGACATCGACGCCGTCGTGCTGGCAACGCCGGATCATTGGCATCACGATATTTTTCTCGACGCGATGGCGGCGGAGAAAGACGCATACCAGGAAAAACCTCTTTCCCACACCATCGAAGAAGGCGCCAGCATGGTAAAGGCGGCGAAGAAAACGGATCGGGTGGTGCAGATCGGCAACCACCGCCGCAGCGGGACGCATTGGCATGAAGCGTTCAAAGCCATCAAGGAAGGCGTTATCGGCGAAGTGAAATGGGTGCGGACCTACGACTGCCGCAATTTCTCCAACGGCGATCCTTACCAGATCCGAGGCCGGAACAAAGCCCTATACGATCCGGAAAAAATCGATTGGAAGCGCTTTCTTGGCAAAGCGCCGCAAAAACCCTACAGCAGCGACCGCGCCTCGGCCTGGCGCTGGTTTTGGGATTACGCGGGCGGACTGTTGACGGACATCGGCGCGCATAACATCGACGTGGCGATGTGGATGTCGGATTGCCTCGATATCCAATCCGTCGTCTCCAACGGCGGCGTTTATCATTTGGATTTCTGGGAAACGCCCGACGTCGCGCATACGACGATGGACTGCGGAACTTTTTCCATCGATTTTTCCGTACAATTTCTCAACGGATACGACGGCTACGGCCATTCCATCTTCGGAACCAAAGGCGCCGTCATTCAAAGTGACCAGGATAATTTCGTGCGAATCTATTCCCAAGACGATCGCTCGAAATCCATCGCCGAATGGGAGATGAACAACGAAGGCGACGCCCACATGGCCAATTTCCTGGATTGCGTCAAATCGCGGGCCAAGACGAACTCGCCCATCGAAACAGCGAACCGCGTCATCACCGCCTGCCAACTGAGCAACATGGCCTACCGGTTGAACAAGAAGATTTATTGGGACGCCCAGAAAAATAGGATTCATCCGGCAAGTTGATGCGTGCATTAATACTTACAAAGGCGAATGGCTTGAATTTTTAATATGAATAGGATTATTTATCTTCCACGTCCGCAAACGTCCATGCTGGTTCCCATCCCCAACCTAAATCCAACAACGGACCGTTGGCGGCCTGCGGGTATTGTTTGCGATGCGATTCGCTTTGGCCGCCGATCATGGGCGCGTCCGAAAAACGAAGGATGGCGAGGCGGGTTCGGGAATTATTCACTTTCCCCAAATCCGCTTCGCTGAGCGTAAACAATACGTATCGATCATCCGGCGAGAGCGCGCCCCCATACGTATGCCGTTGTTCTTCCGCATAAAGCAGGCGCTTTTCTTTCCCGTCTCCATCGGCCATCCACAATTCCGCCCATCCGCCTTTTTCGGGAACGATTCCCCGCGAATAAACGATATGCTTGGAATCGGCGAACCAGTCGGGAGTGCAATTGTATCGGTCCGTCTCGCTTGCCGCGTTCAAAGCCCCCGTCTGCGCATCGATTCTGCCGATGCTCCAAAACGGTCCCAATCCGTTGGCCGTAGCGCAGAACCATTTTCTATCCGGAGACCAGCTCAATTGTTGAACGAAGCCTTTGCGGGGCAGGGAGCGTATAACCTGTTTGTCCGATAAATCCACAATATGAATGCCTTTGGCGTCCAGGCAGGCAATCTGGGCGCTATCGGGTCCCCAGGCGGCCCAATGATATGAGTCGCTAACTACGGTCGCATCGCTCCCGTCCGCATGAGCCAAAACAAGAGAGAAATTCCCATACGTATTGTTATCCAAAGGAACGCTCTTAGGCATTCGATAATAAAACATCCTTTTGCCGTCCGGCGAGAAACGAACCCCTGCTTCGTTGAACTCCGGCGTGTTGGCGATATTTCGTTTATCCGATCCATCCGGCCGCATCAGAAACAAATCCCAGTCGCCTTGATTCGTCTCCCCGCTAAAAGCCAGCCAGCCTTTGTTATGCAATTCGTCCGCCAGCGTTGAAACATCGTCCATTAGGACTTGATCTGCATTTCCAGGGGTTTTATCGGAGAAAATCTCAGCATAAGTCCATGAAGGCTCCCATCCGGAAGGAAGCGCCAAAACGGGGCCGTTATGGGCGCCGGGATGCAAGGATCGCAATTCGCCGCTCTCGCCGCCGATGATGGGCGCATCGTTCAAGCGCATCAATCCCATCGGCGCGCCCTGCTGGCCTGGATCGCCGTCTTCGTTCATGTTACCCGTGAAGATAACATACATGCCATCGGGGGAAACGTTTCCGCCGTAGACATGCCGCCCGTCCTCGCCATAAACCATTTGCCGCTTTCGACCCTCGGCGTCCGCTCGCCAAAGTTGCGTCCAACCGTAGCCGTTGTTGCCATTTTGTCCCGCCGGGCGATAGCTGAAAATCATGTTCCTTGAATCTGGAAACCAATCGGGAGTGCAGCAATCCACCCGGCTGACTGGATTGGCCGCTCCGTTCGAAATATCCATGCGAGCCACGCTCCATCCGGCGTCGAAACTATTGGCGACTCCGCACAGCCATCGGCCATCCGGCGACCATGTCAATTGCTGGAAGAATCCCTGACGCTCCAGTTTTTTTGCGATGGTTTTCGTTTCGATGTCGAAAATGAAAATTCCCTTCAACGATAAGCAGGCGATTTGCTTCCCATCCGGACTCCAACTGGCCCAGGAATATTCGCCCTCCGGCCCCAATATCCGAGTCTGCGTTCCATCGCTCTTGGCGAGCGTCACCACACCCTGCATTCCATAATTATTACCGTCGATTTTTTGCTCCCGGCGCAATCTCCGATACAGCAATTGCCGCCCATCCCGCGAAAATTGCGGGGCGGCCTCGTTAAATTCCGGCGTTTGGGTGAGGTTTTTCGGATCGGAACCGTCTGGACGGCATGAGAACAAATCCCAATCGCCCTTATCCGAGCAAGCGCTGAAAATGATCCATCCCTTGTCTTTCACTTCTTCAGCCAACCGCTTCGTCGAATCGTCGAGCAGCGGATTCGGACTCTCCCGATTTTGGCAAAAAGCCGGTACTCGAAACAGAACAGCGAATCCGATGACGAGGAAGAATAATCTTACAAGAGGCCGATGGATGGATGACATTGTCAAACGCCTTTCTTATATTGATGTCTGTTTCATTTCGTATTCCGCTTTATTTTTCCAATGTCCAAAAACGAACTCCATACGGTTCCAGCGAAATTTCCCAGGCCGCATTATCGCGCGTCAATTTTATCGGAGTCTCCGGTTTGAGTCTTGAATTTTCGTCACTGTTAGCGGTTAGCGCATCAAAAACGATGGGTTTGACTTGGAGATCGTAGAGCGGATTTTCCAAGGTGAGATTCACTGTCATCGGCGTGGGAGAGAAATTCCAAAGCAACAAATTATAGAGTTGATATTTCGCGTCCCAGCTGGCCAATCCATGAACTTTGTCCGATACCGAACCGATTCGCAACCGTTCGCCGGTCAAGCGCGATAGCAATTTGAATAAAAAATAAGTAGGGCGGATTTGGTTTTGATAATCGAAAAGGCCATCCCATTGCGGACGCCGGTTCCACCATTTGGCCATGAATACATTGCCTTCCGACGACATGAACTTGGAGAAACGCTCGAATGATACATGATAATCGCGGATGTGATAGTAACAGGAATAATCCAATCCCGCTTCCTTCATTTGCCAAATCGCTTCCGCCGCAAAACAGGGTTGAAAACGCGCATCCTGGGGAGGATTCGATAAATCGATATTCCATTCGTCCAGGAAAGTCTCCGGTTTCAATCCGGGATGTTTTTTCAACTCAGTTTGGACATAGTCGATCGTTTGGCGAATCTGCCGTGGATCGCTGGTATAGATATGCCAGGATGCGAAATGCAAGGGAATCTTTTGACTTTCGCAGAAGTTCATCAGCGCGGGGAGAATGGGTGAACGAGCATTAGCCAGGGCGGGACCGCCGACTCTCGCTTCCGGATCGGCGCGCAGGATCGCCGCCGCCGTGCGGCGATAGTAAATCGTATAATTCTCCGGACGGAAGCGATAAGGGCAGCCGCCGCTTTCTCCGATATCTGGTTCATTGCCGATTTCCCAGTAGCGGATTTTGGGATGGCGCTTCTTATAATGATGAACCAGGTTGTAGATTAACCTTTCCCATTCTTCATAGTCATTCGGTTCGACGATATCCTGATTAATCTCCGGAAAGAGCGCGGCGGGCTTGAAGCAGATGCACATCACCGGTTCAGCCTCGGCCTGCACAATCGCATCCACGGAACGATCCAGCGCGTCGAAATGATATCGGCCGCGCTCCGGCAGAAGATCGAAATATTCCTGAATAAACAGACGGATTACTTTCGGATGCAAGGCGCGAATCTCGGCGATGCGATTGTCCCACATCGGCTCTTCCGATAATCCTCCCTGGCCCAGCGCCATGCGGTCGATGTTCATCGGACCGAGCCGCTCGTTTAAATATACCTTTACGAGAGTGCTAGGCGTTTGTCCCCATACAAGCGATGAAATTGCTGCTAAACAAACGATTGTCAATAGGCGAATTTTCATGATTTCCTCTCCTTTTCTCAGTAGGAAGCAATAATCGAGTAATGCTGTCCGCGGGGATTCTTAATCGCAATCCATTCCTTATCGATGTCGAAATCCCGCCAATCTTGACCGTTGACCGTAACGGAACGCATAGGTTTGGCGCTGGGATGGCGCAACCGGAGTAGCAGCGTTTTGAGAGAATCGCCGCAGGGAGCATCGATTTCCGCCGTCAGACGGCCTGCATGAACTTGGCTTGTTGCCGTGAATGCGATTTTTCCGTAATAGGTCGGAGCGTTTTCGACTTCGATGCGCTTGCCGTCCTCCAACCACTTCCTCGGAGTCGCTTGCAACAAGAGCAGCGAATCGTCGTCCCGTTCGCGAACGAGCATGTTGCGATATAACTCGAACCAGGCCCCGTCCGTACTCGGCGGCCCGAAATATTGCCCCCAAAACCAACGGTGCTCGACCGGTTCGAGAGCCGAATGGCTGAAAGCGCAAGCCATATAGCTGTAAAAAGCTCGAATAACCGCCTTGGGATCGTCGCGCAGCAAGTAAGCCGTCGCCTGAGGATTGTAAACCGGCTCGTTGGCCATGCCCCAGCCTTTCAAGTAGAAATTGTCCTCATGATCGTTCAAAAGCGCGTCAGCCAAAACGCCGTCAGCGGGAAGCGCCTTTAAGCGGATCAAATGAACGGCGCCCGTATCCACATCGGTAGGATACCATTGCTCGAATAGCCGCCGGGGAGTCAAGGCTTCGCAGGGAACATAAGGAATCCAAGTTTGATCCCGCAATTGAACCAATGGAGATTGCATCGCCGCCGATTCGAAAGCGCGTTCGATCGATCGGCGAAAATCCTGCGCCGCCTTCAGGCATTCCTGAGCGCGCGGGTGGCCGGTTTCATCCAAAGCCTTGCCCAGAGCGGCCAGTCCGGCGTAGACATACGCCTGCGTGAATGCCCAAATTCCATCGCCGGTAAGATCGTTGAGAGGCGATCGAATCAACCCCATTGTTGATTCCCTATGCTCTGTTGATTGCCTTATTTCATTCAAACACCAATCCATCGCTTTCAGCGTATAAGGCAGGAGCCGCTCGAACGCTTTGCCGTCCTGCGATAAAAGATAATGCTGAGCCGCCGCGTATATCATCGAGGGAGTATAAACGCCCCAATTGGCGTATCCGCCGATATGGCCGTTAGGCTCCTGGTTACGGCGAAACATCGTCAGCAGTTCTTCTAAAGAAAGATCATGATAACCGCGAAGATCGTAAATCATGTAATCGACGTAAACGGCTTGGTTGACCGGCCAGGGGATTCCGTTTTGGCCGTAGGCGAAATTGGAATAGGGAATATCGATCTTCGCATTTTCTTCCGAACTCCCATGACAGCGCGGCAAACGCAGCGCATGCCAAAGGCTGGCGCGGAACAAGTCGTTGACCGTTTTTTCCGGAACGCGAAACTGCGCGCCTCGGCCAATATAATCCGACCAAAACTGAATAGTTTGCGTCCGCGCTTCCTCATAATTCAAAGCCAGCAGTTTTTCACGATCTTGAGGTGAAACCGCTGGCGAAGGCAATTTCACTATGAGTTCTTGGGTTTGATTCGAATTCAAAGAGAAAGATAGTTCCGTTTCGAATAATGGCAGGCTTTTTTCATCCGTACTTTCCGCCTTTTTGACGTTGCAGGATGTAACGGTAAAGCCATCCCCCTCCACGGAAAACAAAGTTTGACCGTCTGTCTCATTTTGAAAATATATGGCGTTTCCCTGATGTTGGGGGATCAAGGGCTTTGTTTCCAATGATGGCAATTTCCGTTGATGAAGGATTTTCAAAATGACGGTTTTGACATCCTGTCCTTTATTGGCCGCGCTGACTTTCTGAAGCAGCGTCATGGGGATATCGCCCCGCCGTTCTTTAGGCGGTCCATCAAGGGGATAAGCAAACTGTTCCACAGTGTACTCCACTTCATCCTTGGTTAATGAAGTGGTTATCAATGGCAGTCCTTCCTCTAACGGCTGCCCTTTCCAGAATCGTTCGATTCCGCTCTTCAAATCGCCGAAATCATACCAGAATCGAAAACGGTCGGAATTGCCGTAATCGCTCCATACCCCCGCGCCGCGATCGACGCCGAACTTGCGCATCGAACTATCCCAGGCCAGACATACAATATGTCCGGGTTCTGGCTGAGATGGATGAACGTAATCCGGCCGTCCCATATCTTCCCAAAGGGCTGCGAATTGCTCGAAAGACGCTTCCGGCTCCGTGCGAATCCGATCCAGTATGCGAAGGCCTTTCCGCGTTTCCCATTCGCGTTGACATTCGACGAAGGAAACCGCAGGATCGCCCGCCGAGAGAAAAATGTCGAATAAGGGAATCAAAAAGCCCTTGTTTTGGAGCAGCTGATCCAAAGTGACGCTGAATCCCTTCTTACCTTCATGATCCATTTGAATGGCGATCTTGCGCGAATCGATTCGATAGGCGGGATCCTGCAAAAGGCGGCGAGCGTCGTTTGCATCACTTTGCTTGATGAATTCCGTCCAAAAGGGGTGTAACTTTTCGTTGATCTTGATTGGCGTGGGCGAATAGATAACGGTAAACGCGATTCCATCCACATCCCCGCCGCCGCCCGTTGTTTCCCAGAAACCGCTTTTTGAATCTTCTCCGGATTCCAATCCCTCGCCGTGGAGATCGGTTATCGTCAATCCATCGCCTAACAGCTTAATGGAAAATGGTATGCTTTGACGCGATGAATGCCCCCAACTCATTTGAAGCCTCAATTCGTTTCGCGCCTCTTCGCTCCAACTGGAAGTACCCATCCAAAAAATGATAAAGATGAAGGAATGTTTCAGCATAAACGTTTTCGGCCTCATAGATTGTCCTCCCTAAACTCCCGTTTCGCAGATAGTTACAATTTCTTACCCATATCAAAATTTATCAGGGAAGGGAAGCGAAGGAATAAACAACTTCCTCATTTATATTTCGTCTAGTCAATTAGGAAAAGTCTCTTCTTATCGGAAAAGGATTCAATTACAATAGGCAGCGGCGCCTAGAGGATGGATTTCTATTTGAATATTATTAATTTTGCTCGAGGCGGATAAATAAATGCTATGTTTTAATATGATATTGCGATTTAGTAACAGGTCAGCCATGTGAAGTAAGATTGTGGCGGCAAGAGAGCCACTAGCAAGAATTTTCAAGAATAAATTATACCGACCGTTACTTCGAATCCGGTTCAGAAGTTATCCATATATGGTTGACTTGTTACAAAAGTTTTTTATGATAGGCGGTTCCAATTCGTCGTTATCAAAAGAGAAAGGAGCGCGCATCATGAATCTCAATGTGAAAGCCTTTGGTCTTGCTGGCGGTTTGATTTGGGGATTGGGATTGTTCTTATTGACGTGGTGGATCATCGCCATTGAAGGCTCATCGGGAGTTGTCCCTTTTTTGGGTTTGATCTATCGCGGCTATCGCATCACTCCTTTGGGCAGCGTTATCGGCTTGGTTTGGGGATTGATCGATGGCTTTGTGAGCGGAATCATATTCGCCTGGCTTTATAATTGTCTCGCTGCTAAATGCCCATTAAAAGAAGCCTGATCGAAGGCGGTGAAAATGAAGACATTCTTTTTTTCTTTATGGACGGCGGGAATTCTGTGCTTGTCGTTTCCCGCATCGGGTGGTGATTTTTTTCCGGTCGGCGTTTGGTATGGCGGCGGCAAGGCGCGGGCGCCGATGCTGGTTCGCGATCCCGCATCGGAAAAAGAATCTTGGAAGTCCGACCTTCTCGCCATCCGGTCGCTTGGTTTCAACAGCATTAAATGTTGGGTGGATTGGGCGACGGCCGAGCCGGAAAAGGGCCGATTCCATTTTGAAAATCTGGAACAACTGTTAAGCCTGACGGATGAGATCGGATTACGCGTCATCATCCAGATGTACGCCGACTCCGCTCCGGAATGGGTGGGCGAAAAATATCCCGGCGCCGCTTTCGTTAACCAACGCGGGCAAATCGTCCGTTCCCAAGCCTCTCCCGGCTATTGCGTAGATCATCCCGGCGTTCGCAAAGCCATGATGAAGTTTTATGAAGAGACGGCGAAGCGCGCGCGAGAACATCCGTCGTTCTTCGCCTGGGACTTGTGGAGCGAGCCGCATATCGTCAATTGGGTATGGTTCGACGAACCGGCGGAATTTTGTTATTGCCCTTATACCCAGGAGCGATTCCGTTCCTGGCTTAAGAAGAAATATTCCACGCTGGATGGCCTCAACCACGCCTGGTATCGGACATTTACCCGCTGGGATCAGGCGCAGCCGCCTCGCTTCGGTACGATTTTATCCTATACGGATTTCATCGATTGGAAATCGTTTATCCCCGATAAATTGCAGGAGGATTTGCAGGCGAAAGCGGAAGCGGTTCGCAAAGCGGATTCCCAATTCATTGTCAGCAGCCATTCCGCCGTCCCATCGGTTTTGACAAGCCCTTTATACGGCGATGGCAATCCCGACGACTGGGGGATGTCTCAAGTAGTAGACCATTACGGGACGTCCATCTATCCCAAGCACGCTTCATCCACCGCACCTTGGAGCGTTATTCGCTTGACGGCGGGGTTGGACGCCATCCGGTCGGCGGGACGGGAGAAGGGATGGTGGATTGGCGAATTGCAGGCGGGGCAGGGAGCTACCGGCGTCCGCGTGGCCGATCCCGTCACGGCGGCCGATTTGCGTCTTTGGGGCTGGACGGTCATCGCTCGCGGCGCGCGTTCGATCAGTTATTATGCTTGGTTTCCAATGAGTTCCGGCTATGAGTCGAATGGATACGGCATGGTCGAACTCGATGGGACGATCACGGAACGCGCCGAAGCGGCGGGACGTTTCGCCCGCATCATCGATGAAAATCGGGATTTATTCCTATCCATGCGTCCGCTACCGGCGCAGGCGGCGGTTATGTACAATCCATTGGCTTATATGGCCGGGGGCAATACGGTTGGTCCGGGCCAGGCGGTTCGCGATTCGTTGATGGGATTTTATCGCGCTATGTTCGAACGCAATATTCCCGTCGATTTTGTTCACGCCGATGAAATCGTTTCCGGAATGGCTGAGCGATACAAAATGATCTATTTGCCCACGCCGTTGATGTTGCAAAAATCCGTCGCCGAAGCCTTAAAAGAGTACGTGCGTCGCGGCGGGACCCTAATCAGCGAAGCGCGTCCCGCCTGGAATGACGAAAAAGGATTCGCCAATGAACGCATCCCCGGCGCGGGATTGGATGAAGTATTCGGCTGCCGCGAAAAGGTCTTGAACTCGCCGCCGAAAGTGGAAATGATTCTGAAATCCAATCTGCCGGAGGCATTGGCGCCGATGGCGGGGAAAACGGCGATCGGCGCGCAATACGCCGAGTCGTTGGACATTGCCTCTTCTTCCACCGAAGTGTGGGCGTGTTTTGCTAACGGCGATGCGGCGATGACGGCTTCGGCGTATGGAAAAGGAAAGGCGGTTTTGATCGGCTCGTTTCTAGCGGCGGCCTACGATAGGAACAGCGATGCCGCAGCGGGGCAATTGCTGCAAAGCCTCGTTTCCTGGGCAGGCGTTGATCCCGAAATCGAGATCGAAGGCGGCCAAGGCGAATTGGATGCGCGGCTTCTCGAATCGGATAAGGGGCGCTTATTCATTGGAGTCAATTATTCCGAAACGGCGCAGGAAGTGAAATTCATCATGCCGTCTTCCTTCTCGGAGGATCATGCGATGAATCTCGAAAACGGCGAGATGGTTTCTTTGAGCGATGCGCTGGAGGGATGCGTTCTGACACACGCCTTTCAACCACGCGATGTTCTGGTATTGTTGTTACCAAAGGAGAGGATTAAATCCCAATCCTTTAGGTGAAGGCTTTAGTATAGAAAAACGATCTGTAGCAGTACAAGCATACCCGCTGTCAGAACTGGATTGCTGCCGCTTATCCATGCCCATTGTTGGATATTTCCGTCCATAAACAATTCCGTCAAATTAGGTTTAGCGGTTTGGTTAACAGCCATCCGTAATGATATGGCGGCAAATCGATGGGATCCTTGGTTTGAGATTGATAACCGACAGCTTCTGCCCAAACGCGGCATTGCTCCGGCCGAGGGCGTATTTCCATCGAGGGACCACGCGGCGTTGAGGGATCATAATTCCAATGAATAATTCCTAACTTTTTGCCCGGAACTAAAATTCTCCACGCTTCCCGCAGTAAGACATCGGGTTGCTCCGCATGGAGGATATTGAACAGCATAACATAATTGATGCTGCACTCAGGCAATCCCGTTCCTTCCTGCACAAAATCTCTTTGCATGCAGACAATGTTGGTCAGGTTATGGATGGCGGCTTTTTCCCGAGTGATTTGGATCATTTCCGGTTCAAGGTCAATGGCGAATAATTTCCCGGAAATGATTTGGGCGGCAGCGATCGAAAACGTCCCATATCCACAGCCGAATTCCGCCGCATTGCAACAATCCGATGTAAGTTCCATCTTATTCAAGATGGCTGCGGGATGGAAAAACGACTCCCACCAGGATTCTTCCGGCATTCCGCTTTCACGAATTTTCATGATAAGTTCGCTTTCTGTTTTGCTGCTATCAAATCGTTACGAGTTTGTCGGAATCGCGCACGATTTCGTATTGGTCTTTGAGGGTGGATAATGGGCAGATCTCCGACCCTTCGGAATGACGAAGTTTCAAGCAGGTTCCACAGGCAAGAAACTCTCCTCCGGCATCCAATACCTTTTGCGCCTGGGCTTTTACATCAAATTTTGCATCTTCAATCCGATCGATCTCCACGCCTTTTCCTGAGAGAAAAATTCGAACTTCATCCCCTTGTTGTAAACTGTAAAGAGCCAAACGCAATACATTATATACGGTTTCGGGATCTGTTTGAGATATAACGATGCCGAGTTTCATGATGATTTCTCCTGGGATTTTTTTGTTATGACAAATTGTATTTATGTTGATTCAATCCAGCGTTTTGTTCCTTCACAGATGGCGCTCAATAATTCAATATCGAAATGTTCAGCCCCTTTTTCAAATTGCCTTCCGTCATGATCCATCGCGTTTGTAACATGCGCGACCAATGCGACTGGAACATGCTTCCGGATACCAAAAGAAAATAACGATGCGGCTTGCATTTCAACGGCCAAGGCTCCTCTTTCGGCATTGTGCGCCATATCTTCATTGGTTTCGCGATAGGGCGCGTCCGTTGTCCAAATCAAACCGCTCCGAACAGGTTGTTCAAGATTTTCCAGGGAGTGCATTAAATGGGGAACCAGCGAGGGCGTTGCTTCGACTGTTTCCGAAGGGGGAAGATAATGATAAGAAACGCCTTCATCACGAATCGCGCCAGTTGCGATAACGACGCTTGGTAAAGGCAGAGATGGATGTACGCGTCCAGCGGACGCAAGCCCAATAATCGCCTTTACGCCGCATACAGCCAATTGCTCCGCTATAAGAACCGTGTAAGGCCCGCCAATGGTTTGAGGGACAATGCCGCAACGAATTCGATCCTGTTGCCAACACCATAACCGGGTATGAAAACAGGGCCATGATTTACATTCAGTCAATTCGTCCTGCCGGCGTAATTTTTCCGTAAGATCGCCGTCAAATTCAAGGATGCAAATATCGGGAATCCTAATCTCTTGAATGTTCCGTTTTGCTTTGACCGCTTCAATCAAATTTTCTGGAGAGAAAACTGGCGGAGCGTTGAGAGAATGATTCATCAAGGGGATTTCGGCCAACGAATGTTGGCTATGAATATTCATTCTATGAAACGATCTCCTTTTGATATTCATCTTCTCTGATAAAGACGATTCCATTGGTTCTTATATTCACGATTAGACGGCGCAATCATTCGTCACTTTTACGCTTTCTTGCGGCATCATCCCTCGATGCGCTTTCTTGGAGGGACAAGCCAAAATGGGATAATGATCGTCAAGAAAGCGAAGCAAACGCTTCACCAGTTTAGGACGGCATAGGTAATAACATCGCAATTTTCCTTCTTCTTGAAAGTCAACAATTTTTTCACGGCGAAGAGCCAATAGGTGTTGTGAAACATTGGATTGGGGGATATCCAGTAAATCTTGAATGTCGGTGACGCATTTAACTCCTTCGTTGAGTTTTAGGAGAATCGCAAGCCGCGTCGGGTGTCCTAATGTGCGAAGCAGGCCGGCTTTTTCCCGCAAATCGAGTTTATTCATTCTAATCAACCTTTTTGATGGGGTTTTATCATATCAATTCATTATCATATTAGGATATCATAATATGAAATATTGTCAACAGCATAGAGATTTCCGGCAATGATTCGGACGGCTTCTACCAAACGTTCCGCAACCATATTCCACAACGTCCAGGCAATCCGATGTAAGTTCCATCTTATTCAAGATGGCTGCGGGATGGAAAAACGACTCCCACCAGGATTTTTCCGGCATTCCGCTTTCACGAATTTTTACGATAAGTTCACTTTCTGTTTTACTGCTATCAAATCGTTACGAGTTTGTCGGAATCGCGCACGATTTCGTAATGGTCTTTGAGGGTGGATAATGGGCAGATCTCTGACCCTTCGGAATGACGAAGTTTCAAGCAGGTTCCACAGGCAAGAAACTCACCTCCGGCATCCAATACCTTTTGCGCCTGGGCTTATACATCAAATTTTGCATCTTCAATCCGATCGATCTCCACGCCTTTTCCTGAGAGAAAAATTCGAACTTTATCCCCTTGTTGCAAACTATAAAGAGCCAAACGCAATACATTATATACGGTTTCGGGATCTGTTTGCGATATAACGATGCCGAGTTTCCTTATACTGTTTGCCTTCCGTCAAGTTGTTATAATTTTAGTTATGTTCACGGTGCGAATCTATTTTGGAAAAAATGAAGAAGCATCGTCAGGGCGTTGGATCGGTTGGCATGACGATCATGTGACGATCCAGCAGCGTTCCCTTGGCTTGTTCGAGCTTCATATTGGCTAACCGTTTAGCGATTTGAGAGCGCATCTCGTCCAATTGCGATTGAATCAAATCCCGCTGGGCGACGAGAACCAAGAGGTTGGTCGATTTACCGACGCGGAATTTCTCCATTTCGGCTTGATACTTGCCTTGTTGCAGCCTCGTTGCGGCGTGAGTGGCTACGATTTGCTGCGTTGAACGTTCGACTTCGATATGCGCCAGCCGAACGTCGAGTTCAATGAGTTGTTCGAAATTGGCGATAGCGGCCTGGGCTTCTTTTTCCCGGAATTGAACGCGGCGGTTCCTGGCTTTGGCGGCGCGGTTTCCCAGATCGTATTGAAAAATCATGCCGCCCGTTATGTCGTAATTTTCTTGATCCAGATTGAGAATGGATTGATCGAACGAGGCGGCATAGCCGGTCTGGCCTAGCGTGATGAAGAAATCGAGTTGCGGCAAAAGGCCATTGCGAGTACGAACGATTTCCAGTTTCTGTTTTTTCCGTTGAACGCGGGCTTGACCGATGTCCGGGCGATTCTCCAGGGCTTGGGCGATATCTTCCGTTTCGGAAGCAAGCGGCGTCTCTTCCTGGGAAGGAGCGTCAAGCAGCGCGATATCCACTGATGAGAATTGCCCTAGGGAGAGATTGAGCGAAGAGAGAAATTGCAGCGCCGTCGTTTGCAGCAAACTGCGGGCGTCGATGACGGCTTCTTCTCTCAAAGCGGTTTCACCTTCCGCCGCCGCCAGTTCGATTTCCGCCGTTTGTCCGACTTCGATGCGATCCTTGGTTTCGGCAAGTTGCTGCCACGCCAAATCGAGGGAAGCTAAGCGGATTTTCAGTTCTTCTCTGGCGGCGAGTAAGTCCCAATAATTCTTCTCCACTTGAGCCGCCAGGGCGAGTACGAATCCGATCAGTTCGTACTGGGAGATATCGACGTCACTCTCCGCTAACCGGACGCCCGCCAAGTTGGCGTTGGAACCCAATCCTCTTAAAAGCGGAAGCGTCAACGACGCTCCCAAGCGGGTGGAAAATAATTTGGTATAAACATTTGATGAACGCTCGGTGGCGGAGGCGCTGAGATCGAGATTCACTCCCAACGGCGTTCGCTTCGCGACGTTGATGGAAGCGTTTCTCTGACGCGAAGAAACGCCCGTAAAAGCGCCGACTCCCGATGTCCGTTGTCCTTTGCTTTCCGCCGCCGAGAGGTTGGACGCGAGAGCGGGATCGAAAACCGATTGCTCTTCGGCGACGAACGTTTTCATGATTTCCGGTCCATACCGCTCGACAGCCAGGGAACGGTTGTTTTCCAGCGCTCGCAGGATGGCGTCGCGTACGGAAAAACCGAGCGTGGCGGATGAAATCGCCGCGCCCGCTTCTCCCCAAGCGGCGTTTAGGCAGGCAAAGAATACGGCGATAGAACAGGCGAGGCGCAGCGACAATAACCGCATAAATCTTGCTCCTAGGCAAAGGACGCGTATTTACGATTCAACGGCGTTCTCCGCCGCCGTCTTCCGGCGTTCGAAAAACACATAAAGGATGGGGATGATTACAAGCGTGATTAACATCGAACTCGTTAAACCGCCGATCACCACGCGCGCCATCGGTGCTTGCACTTCTCCGCCTTCTCCCAGGCCAAGAGCTAGAGGCAAGAGGCCGGCGATCGTCGTCAACGTCGTCATCAGGATGGGGCGCAGCCGCCGCCGCGCGCTTACCTGGATTGCTTCCATGACGCCCATTCCATCGCGACGGCGCAGTAGATTGGTATAATCCACGAGAAGGATGGCGTTGTTGACGACAATCCCCGCGAGCATGATGCAGCCGATAAAGGATTGCAAATTAAAGGTCGTATGGGTGAGAATCAGCGTAATGGCGACGCCGATGGCCGCCAGCGGGATCGAGAACATGACGATGAAGGGGTCTCGCAACGATTCGAATTGCGCCGCCATCACCATGTAAACCAGAATAATAGCGAGACAGAATCCCACCAATAATTCGCGAAACGCTTTTTGTTGCTCTTGATATTCGCCGCTGGGTATGATTTCGAAATCCGCCGGTTTGGGAATCGCGGCGATCCGCGTCTCGATATCCTTCATCACCGAGCCTAAATCGCGTCCGGAAATATTGCCCGAAACGGTTACGATTCGCTCTTGATCTTCCCGTTCGACTTGGACGGGACCTTCGCTTCTAACCAGCCGGACGACATTTTTCACCGCGATGCTGCGGCCGTCGCCGCTGGCGACGGTCATATCGAGAACGTCTTGAATGGATAACCGGTCAGTTTCCTTCAATCGGACGAGAATATCGTATTCGTCCCCGCTTTGCCGATACCTCGTAGCGCTGGTTCCCGATAGGCTAGTTTCAATGGCGCGAGCGATGCTGGATACCGTTAAACCCAATGACGCCGCCTTGGCGCGGTCGATGCGGATGACCTCTTCCGGCTGTCCTTCCTCGCGGCTGACGCGCACGTCAGTGATTCCTTCCACTTGTTCCATTTCCGCTTTTACCCTTAGCGCCAATTGGCGGGCGATATCCAGATCGTAGCCGCGTATCTGAACTTCGGCGTCTTCTTCGCCGCCCGCGATGAGCCGAAAGAGAAAAAGACCCTGTCCTTCGCGGATGCGGATAATCGCGCCGGGTATGCGCGCCAGCAACGGCCGCAAGGCGCGGCATATCTCTTCGCTGCTTCGGCTTCGTTGAGCAACGGGAACCAGGGAGACTCTCACCTCGCCTCTATGGCCGCCGGTGCTGCGCCATCCGCTCGATCCAGCCTGGGAATAAATCATCTTCGCCTCGGGGACGGCTTTGCGCACGATTTTTTCGATCTCCTGAAATGTGGCGTCCACGACTTCGATGCGCGTCCCTACCGCCATTTCTCCATTGACGCGCACTTCGCTTTCGTCGGCCTTCGGCATGAATTCCACGCCGATCCATTTCGTTAAGTAGAGACTGGCCGCTAACAAGAACGCCGTAAGGATAAGAACAGGCCATCGGAAACGAAAAGCTGCTTTCAAGAGATGCGCATACTCCTTTTCTATGAGAGCGATCATTCCCCTGGAACGATATTCGTCGCCTTTGCCGGAGTCGTTTCCCATCCCAGGATGGGATTTCTTTTTGGCTTTCAGAAAACGGGCCGCCATAACGGGAACCAGCGTCAAGGAGACGGCCAGCGAGCAAAAGAGGGCGAAAACGACGACAGCGGATAATTGCGTGAACGTTATGCTGGCGACGCCCCGGATAAAAACAACGGGAAGAAAAACGACCAAGGTGGTTAAGGTGCTGGCGATAATCGCGTCGGAGACTTCTTCCGTTCCATGCGCCGCCGCTTCTCCACTCGCGCGACCGCCCTCGCAATGGCGAAAAATATTTTCCAAAACTACGATGGCGTTGTCCACCAACATTCCCACTCCCAGCGCTAATCCGCCGAACGTCATGATATTGAGCGTGAATTTGCAGAAATACATCAGGGCGAACGTCGCGATGATGGAAATGGGAATCGCCGTAGAGATGATGAGCGTGCTTCTTATGTTGCGCAGGAAAAAGAAAAGAATAGCCGCCGCCAAAAGGGCGCCATAGAACGCCGAATTCCGTACGTTAGCAATGGCGCTCTTGATATAATCCGCCGAATTCATAATGACGAATACGCGAATCTGCGGCATATCCCTGTTGATGCGTTCGATTTCTTTCAGAACGCCTTCCACGACCTGCACCGTGTTGCCGCCCGATTGCTTATTGATGGATAAGCGCAGGACCGGACTTCCTTCCATGCGGGACACGAAAGTGATTTCTTCGTACGAATCTTCCACCGTCCCCAGGTTTTTTAAAAGAATGGGCACTCCGTCGCGCACTTGAATGACGGTATTTCGGATCTCTTCCAGGTTTTCGAATTCTCCCCGGGTCCGGACTAGGGCTTCAAGGTCGCCTTCATCGACTTTTCCGGCGGGAAGGTTGAGATTTTCCGAATCCAACGAGGCGAGAACCGTATCCAAGGGAAGATCGATGGCGGTTAGTTTCCGCCGATCCAGGTCGATATGGATTTCCCGCCGCTGCCCTCCGCGAATGTCTACGGCGGCTACGCCAGGAACCCGTTCGATGCGGTATTTGATCTGATGTTCGACCAAGTCTCTCATTTCCACTGGATCCAATTTTCCCGAAATGCCGAGAAAAAGGATGGGAAAAGACGATAGATCGAATTTGTATATGACTGGCGCGTCCGCATCTTCAGGCAGTCGGCTCCGCACACGGTCGACGCGGGAACGGACGTCGTTTGCCGCTTCGTTGAGGTCCGTCCCCCAAACGAAATTGACGCTGACGCTGCTGTTTCCTTCCGACGAATTCGAAGTAATTTTCTCCACGCCTTGGATGGAACTGACGGTCTCTTCGATGGGACGGGTGATGAGTTGTTCCATCTCTTCGGGACCGACATTGGCGTAAGAGGTGACGACGGTGATGGCGGGATAGGTGATATCCGGCATCAAATCGATGGGCAGACGAATAAACGCAACTCCCCCGAAGATGATGACGATGAGAAAAAACATCGTAATCGTGATGGGATGATGAACGGAAAAATAGGAGATGCGCATCGCTTCCTTCCCCTACTTTCCCGCCGAAGCGTTGGCGACGATGCCGTCTCCGTCGTTGAGGAGATGTTGGCCCATGACGATAACGACTTGTCCGATCTCTACGCCGGAGGCTTCCGTGACGTCGGCGGAGGAAATTCCCGGCGCGATGGGCAGAAAACGCGCTTTGGCGTTATTATCGATGGGAATGAAGACGCCTTGCTGCGATTCGCGCTTCACCAAAGCTCGCAACGGGATCAACGTTACGCCGCGATGGGTTCCGAAGTGAATCCGCACTCTCGCGAACATTCCGGGCTTCAACAGCAAATCGGAATTGGGGATTTCGATTTCCGTTTCGGCGGTGCGCGTGTCGGCGTTGAGTACTGGAGCGATGCGGGAAACGCGGCCTTCGAATGCTTTATCGGGATAAGCGTCTACGGCTAGCGCGGCTTTCAATCCCAATTTGATTTTAGCGTAATCCCGTTCGACGACGCTGATGACCGTTTTAACCGTAGACATATCGGCTAAAGAGACGATGGGAGTCGAGGGCGAGACCATCGCTCCTTCGTCCAGAAAGCGCTTGCCGACGAATCCCGCGATCGGCGCCGTGATTTGCGTATAAGAAAGCCGGGCCTGCGCGGCGCGCAAGGCCGCATCTTGCTGCTCGATATTGGCTTGGGAGACCTTTTTTCGGGCGAGCAGCGTGGAAACGTTCGCCTCCGCGTTTTCCAATTCCGAAGGCGCCGCCACTTTCTTTTCGCGCAGAGTGCGTATGCGTTCCAGTTCGCTTTGAACCGTCGTCAGGTTGGTTTCGCATTCTTCCAGGGAGGCGCGGGCGACGGATAATTTCGCATTCGCTTCTTCAACGGCGTTGCGCGCTTCCACGTCGTCCAACACGGCCAGGGATTGTCCCGCTGTTACTTCGTCTCCCAGATCGACGCGAATTTTTTCCACGCGCCCGGAAATTTTCGGCGAAACGAGCACTTCCGACTCGCCCGCCAGCGTTCCCGTAAACTCGGCCACGTCGTCGATGTCGCCCTGAATGGCTTTATCGAATTCTACGGCGATCGGCGGTTTTCCTTGCGGCATCATGCTTTTGGCTGGAACCGCCGTATAAAGCCGCCATGCAATTCCGCCGGCAATACTAAGAGATACAATGATGAATAGAAAACGCCGCATTTCCTCCGCCTCGCGCTTATCAAAAGATTGGCCAACATGAAAGCGGCTCGCGCCGGAATCGCCATCATTTTATGGCGGGGATGATCCAAGGTAAAGATGTTGGAAGATTCGTCGTCAGTCGCGGTTCATTGGTTCGTTTACTACGGAATTTTCGCATCATAAATAATAAAAATCCAATCCTCCATCTCCCCCCTCACCCTAGCCCTCTCCCAAAGGGCGAGGGAATTTTTCGCGAGGATAAGGAACCAGTTAAGCATGTTTACCCAATCCTGAAACGTTCTAGTCCTACAATCCCATAGTTCCCCCCAAAAAAAGAGGACGCTGGATAACCAGCGTCCCCATTCGTATTTTATTCGCCGCGAAGGAGATATGCGTCCAACGCGGATTACATCAATCTTAATACAATTCCCACATATCGACGGGGGTGGGAGTGATAGACAGAGTCAATTCGCCCCACTGGGTTTCGTCGTTCCATCCGCCATCCACTTCGCCGTTCCAACGGTATTGCGAATTGCGGTCTTGAACGGCGGGATCATCGGCGTCGTCGATGGAGATATCGAATCCGATGAGGGGCTTGAATCCCGCGATCGCCTGCCGGAATTCGACTACCCAACCGCTGCCGTCCGCTTTCGCTTTACCCGCCGTTTGGATGTCGCCCGTAGGTTGACTGGCGACGGCGCCGCCATCGCCTCGAATTACGATGGAGTGGCCCCAAATATCGCCTTCCTTGGTTGCTAAGCGGCTGAAATTGCCGTCAACGCGGATTTCCACCGCATCGTTGCGCCATACGTCGTTTTTCGAAAAATCGAGAATATCGTCGATCGCATCGATCGCGACATAGAGGTTTTGAGCGTCGTTCATGACGTAAACCTTGACGCTGCTGTCTTGCGGCGTTTGATAGCCATTCTTAAAGTAGCCGCCGACGGTTCCGGAATCCGGACCAACAACGCCGGGACGAATATTATCGGTTCCGTCAAAGGCGAGAATCGTGGCGTCTTTCCATTCGTTAGTGGCTAACGTTCCATCGATCTTCGGCGCTCTAGCGGCCAGACCGGCTTTGGCTTTTTGCTGGGGACCGGGAACCAAGGCGAGAATGAGTTCGCCCCACTGGGTTTCGTCATTCCAACCGCCGTCCACGTCGCCGTTCCAGCGGTATTGCGTGTCGCGGCTGGTATTCGCGGGATCGTCGCTATCGTCGATGGCGATATCGAATCCTATCACAGGCAAATAACCCGCGATGGGGGTCTTGTATTCGATGATCCAGCCTTTTCCGTTCGCTTTAGCGGCCGCTGCGCTTTCGGCGCTTGCGGGGAGGTTTTCCTTAGCGCCGCCATCGCCGCGTATGTTGGCGGAAAAGCCGTTAATATCGCCTTCCTTAGCCGTTAAGCGGCTCATATTTCCGTCGATGCGGATTTCGGCGGCGTCGTTTTGCCACAAATTCGGTTGGGCAAAGTCAAGAACGTCATCCGTCGCATCGATGGCGATATAAAGGAATTTGGCGTCGTTCATCAGGTAAACTTTCACGCTGCTATCCGCCGCGGTTTGAATTCCGTCTTTATTGGCTCCGCCGATGGTGCCGGAATCCGGGCCGACAACGCCGGGGCGGGTGCTATTGCTGCCGTCGAATTGAATGACCGCCGCGTTTTTCCATTCGTTCGCATCCAGCAAGCCATCCAAAGCCGGAGGCGTCGCGGCGAGGCCGGATTTCGCTCTTTGTTTAGGTCCTGGAGGCGGAACTGTAGCAAGGGTAACATCGCCCCATTGCGTTTCGTCGTTCCATCCGCCGTCTACGTCGCCGTTCCAGCGGTATTGCGTGTCGCGGCTAGAATTCGCGGGATCGTCGCTGTCGTCGATGGCAATATCGAATCCGATCGTCGGCTTAAATCCCGCCAGCGGCGTTTTGAATTCAAGCGCCCAGCCTTTTCCGTCCAACTTGGGAGCGGCAGCGCTAGAAGCGCCCGTTTGCAGATTCTCGACGCCTCCGCCATCGCCGCGGATATTCGTAGAGAATCCCAAGTTGCTGCCTTCTTTCGCCGTTAAGCGGCTGTAGTTGCCGTCGATGCGGATTTCGGCGGCGTCGTTTTGCCATAAATTGGCTTGTTTAAAGTCCAGAACGTCGTCTCCTGCGTCGATCGCCACATAAAGATAAGTTCCGTCGTTCATGATGAAGGCGTCTACGTGGCTATCTTCGAAGAATTGGAAGCCGTCCCCGTTCGGACCGCCGATCGTGCCGGAATCCGGCCCAACGACGCCAGGACGCACGGCGTCGCTGCTATCGAAGGATATCTTGGTCGCTTGCGCCCATTCGTCCTTATCCAATTTGCCGTCCAGAATGGGGATGATTTTGGTCAAAGCGCCTGCGGCGATTTTCAGCATCGGGCCGGGATTGGGAACCGTAGCGAGGATCAGAGCGCCCCACTGGGTTTCATCGTTCCAACCGCCGTCCACGGCGCCGTTCCAGCGATATTGGGTGTCGCGGCTTGTATTCGCGGGATCGTCGCTGTCGTCGATAGCGATATCATAGCCGATCACCGGCTTATAGCCTGCGATGGGAGTCTTGTACTCAATGACCCAGCCGCTGCCATCCGCTTTGACGGCCGCTCCGCTCTCGGCGCCGGCGGGAAAGTTTTCCGAAGCGCCGCCATCGCCGCGTATGTTGGCTGAGAAACCGTTAATATCGCCTTCTTTAGCCGTCAAGCGGCTCATATTTCCGTCGATGCGGATTTCGGCGGCGTCGTTTTGCCACAAGTTCGGTTGGGCGAAATCGAGAACGTCGTCCGTCGCGTCGATGGCGATATAGAGGAAATCGGCGTCATTCATGAGGTACATGATAACGCTGCTGTCCTTCGGCGATTGAAAACCATTTTTATATGGTCCGCCAATCGTACCGGAATCCGGACCGACCATTCCTGGCCGAATCGCGTCGCTGCCGTCAAAATTGATGCGCGCCGCTTCTTTCCATTCGCCAGCATCTAACTTTCCATCCATCGTTGGCGCAGCGGAAGCCCATCCCGCTGCTACTGTCTGTTCCTGGCCATAAGCGGGGCAGATAAGACTCATCGCCGCCAGCCCAATGACCGTGATTAAGATTCTTCTCTTTTTCATAAACATCTCCTTTCCAATACATTTCCTCCCGAAAGATTTTTTCTACAAGTTTATAGAGGTAATAAATCTATAAACCGAATTAATCAAAACACTTTTAGACGCCATATGTCAAGACTAAAGTAATAAAAATTAAAATTAATATGATTTATTGATTATTCATATTTTCGATGGTTCGCATATACGGTCTATTAATTTTGATGATTGAGCCTCTTGCAAAACTCTATAATTCCTCCCCCAAGCCTGGGGGAGGTTAGGAGGGGGTTGAGATAAGTCTAACAAAATCAACCCCCCTCTAACTCCCCCCAAACTTGGGGGGAGAATTTTAAGACGGATTTCATTAATTTTGCAAGAGCCTCGATTTTTAGAGTTTAAGGGTATGGGATGGGTGACTTGCGCTCAATGGTTGACGATAATGAAGATACGGATTCGATCGCGGATGGGTACGATCCGCGAAAAAAAGGGGATGGAGTTGTGGAATCATGAATGAATGGTTCGCGATAGATGCCATCGATTCTGTTTTTTTTGAAAAAAATAGGAATCTATTTCAAAAACGTTATCCGGAATTATCCTTAAGAATTCTTGAGAGCCGATCCCGGCTGAGTGATTATTCTTTTCTCCAGGTGGGAGAGCATAGGTACGCCTGTCGCCGGCAGGAATCTAATGGATTTTTTTATCTTTACCGCCCCGATGCTTTTCAAACGCAATTGCAAGAGGCTTACGACCGGGCGAGAGCGTTTTATCGGCGGGGAGCAGAATTGCTGCTCATCGTTGGGGGAGGATTGGGATACCTGGCCTCGCATATTGTTGAAGATATTCGCGGCGATCTCTCTAAAGGGGTAGTGTTGTTGGAAAACCGGCCGGAATTGATCCTGGCGCAATGGCATTTTTTCGATGGCCGTCCTCTGATCGAATCCAACCAAGTTTATTGGGCAGTTGGCGATCCAATCCTGCCCGAAATGGAAAGCTTTGCGCAGCGGGAGGCTTTGTTTCTACTATCCGATAACGGTTTATGCGCCGCTCCCGAACGGGAATTGAAGGTGGAAGAAAAACAAGAATGCCAACAAATCCCCCGCTGGTTTGCGGCATGGCGGGCGGAGGCGCGGCGAGGATTCCAGGCGAAGAGCGCCATGTTTTCACAACGCATGGCGCAACCGCCGGATTTGGTTGGCGGCTGCGTCTGGGCGGCGGCCTCGCCATTGGCTTACGCCCATACGCCTCTCATGCGCTCCATGGTTGAGGGTTTTCGCAATGTGGGATGGCGCGGACGCTTGTTGGAGCTCGGTGATTCCTTCTCCGCACGCTTTCAGGTGCATCGCGACCTGTTGGAATACATCCCCGATCTGATTGTTACGATCAATAACGCCTCTTCCACTTTTCTAGCGCCCAACGTTCGCCGTCCCCGCTTGTGTTGGGCGTTGGACAATCCCTGCTATTTCCAGCCGGAGCAGTTTCAAAATTTGCTAGGCGAAATGGATCATGTGTTTTACTGCGACCGTACGTACGCCGAAGTGTTTTCCAGCGTGCGGGCAGGGTCAACGCAGCAGCTAACCGTTTCTTCAACGCTATTTCAAGAGGGCGTTTATCGGGACGACTTAGCGGCGCCCATTATGTTCGTGGGCAACTTCCACGATGCTGCGCCCTATCTTCGCGATCTCGCTCCAAAACTTCGGGACGGCGCCTATGCGATTTTGGATTATTGCATCGCCCATCCCTTGCAAACCGCCCAAGACGCCTTGGCCGCCTTGGATGCTTCCGATGAATTAATCCAGCGCCTGCGGGAAAAATCGGACGCCTTCGCCGCTTCGATTCAACGCCCCCTGCCGCCCAATGTCCGGCTGGAGTATTTCCTCTATGCCTTAGCGAATGGGCATAAGCGCGTGAAATATGTGCGCGCCCTATTGGATCGGGGAATCGTACTTTACGGGCCGGAAACATGGCTGCCCGTCATGGGGGAGAAATACGCGGCGCAGTTCCGGGGTTGGCTGCCTTCCCACCGCCTGGCGGACGCCTACGCCTCGGCGGAAATTTGCCTTAATATTCATAGTTTGCAATGTCCCACCTGCTTCAACGTGCGCGATTTCGATGTTCTCTCCGCTGGCGGCTGCCTCATCGCCGATGAAATCGAAGATATGAAGATGGGGCTTCTGCAACCGGGAATGGACTTTTTTTCCTTCCAGGACGAAAAGGATTTAATCGCCAAAATCGACGAACTGTCGGCTTCTCCCGAAAAACGCCGTCAGTTGCGCGAACAAGGCCATGAAACGTTCCAGCAACGCCATACGCCCGCCCATCGCGCCGAAGAGATACTGGCTGTTTTGCGAGACAAGTGGAAAACGTAAAAAACAATGATGAATGATGAATGATGAATGATGAATGATGAATGATGAATCCTAATTCATGGCGTGTTATTATTTTCATCATTCATTACACTAAGAAAACGAAAAGCAGGCTGGCTCATCAGGAGATTCGCCCTCCCTTAATTCACCTTCAAACAAATAGGGAGGGCGAGGCTC
>JBFMBP010000133.1 GCA_040755155.1 Candidatus Omnitrophota bacterium
TGAAATAAGGCATTTCTAGGCTAAAATAAGCCTTATATAGGGCAAAATCAGCGATTTATACGCCAAATATAGGGAAAATGACGGTAAAATGACGCCTAAACAGGAACGATTTATCCAGGAATATCAAGTTTCAGGTAATGCAACCCAAGCGGCTATTGCTGCGGGATACTCGGAAAAATCCGGTAAATCCATCGGAACTGAATTATTGTCTAATCCCACCATTCGCGCTGAATTAGATCGCCTCCAAGCCGAACGCAACGCCAAACACGAACTCACATTGGAACGAATCTTGATTGGTCTTCTCAAGGAAGCAGAACTCCCGAAAAGTGAAGGCGGTACGCCGTCCGTTAGAGTCGCAGCATGGAGAGCTATCGCGGATATAGGCGGCTTTTCCGCACCCCAACGAATCGAACTAGATGTTACCCCGCTCGCCGCGCGCCTTGAGACCGCGCGCAAGCGCGTCGCCGCCTTAACTCCACCCGAAATCCCTCCCTCGAACGATGAGACGGACAAGGAAATCCCAAAAGAAAATAGGGAAAAGAACGCAGGCTGAACGTATGAGACAGCAGAATTTTACGAGCCTGAGCCGTTGCCGGAACGCCGGGAGATGGACGGCGATGATGAATTGAGCCCATCCGCGACGGCTGCGATGTTGCGGAAAGTGGTTTAATCCCGCCGGATTCATCATAACAGCAACCTGGACAGGCGTAATTTGACGGAATTGCCTAGGATTTCGCCCCCCTATCCCATCTTGACGCCATTATTCGCCCTCTGCTGCGCCTTCGCCGTAATTGTCTGCAATCTCATAAATCTCTTCTTGCATCGCTTTTTCAACCATGACTGCTTTTTGCCATTTGTCCGCGTCTCGATACCGCAAAACGGCGTCACGTATCATCTGCGCGAGGAACGCAGGTTCTACCGCGTCAAGCTCCCAGCAACTACCGCCGAACTGCTCAATGTATCCAGCCGCCCGCGTGTCTGTTTCTTTGGTCGGGTTCGGCGGTAAATGCAGCGCCTCGACTTGTTCATGGTTCAACGCCAGGCGTTCTAATGTTATGTCCTGCTCTGCAAACATGCTTAACCGTTTCTGTACGTCGCGGGTCATGTCTATGCCGCTCGGATCGTGATCGCCCAAATAAAGAACGACTATTTTCTTGCCCAGCCTTCGCGCCTGATCGCCCAGCATGTTTCCATATTCGCGTAGTACGCTCAACGACGGATAGCCCTTATTGGCTGTAAAGCTGATGTCTAGTTCCTCACAGACAGGGATTAACACGCCTTCCAGAGCCTGTTTCTCAACCATGACTGAAATATGGTACGGTTGGTCGATCCACTTATTCCGGGCGAATTGTTCGGCGACAACATATAGGACTTCGGCGGGGCTATCCCAATGCGCATTTTGAACGGTCGAACGCCCCCGGTCTTTTATCATATCCCAGTCAATAAGTCCGGCCATTCGCGCATTACCGATTAACGTTCCTAGGCGGTTATACGATTTCTGGAAATTGGGGATAATATTGCGCGTCACCATCTGATAGTAAAGTTGACGCAAAGACAGGTCATAGCCCTGCTGCTCGTATTCGTCCAGGATGACGTTCACTTGCTCGATGGTCGCAGCGCTTGCGCGGTTGAATCGCTTATTGATATACGCCTGCCTAACCATCACGCTACCGCCTTTGAACCGATGGACGCCGCTGCCGGTTCAACCGGTTCAACATCGAACCATAACCGGCAATCATGGCAAAAAATGGACGAACCAGCGGGAACATGGCAAAGGACGCGCTTACAAGCCGGACAGATCGCCGCGATTAATTCGCGCTCTTGGATGGGTTCTTTGGTTTCGTTCATGGCCATAAAGTTTCCTACTCGAAATTCGCATGATGAATCGCCGACAAGCGAATATTTTCTCTGAACGCGGTTTCCATCGGATTCTTGAAAATCTTGCGTCCCAGGGCAAGGAAACGGCTTTCCCATACGTCAGCCGTCGTCGTTTAAAATAAATTTTCTCCGCCCTTGGTTTGCATCGTCCTGGAAATATTTTTTTATTTCTCCGCAGAATTATCTGCGTTAGATTGGCTTAAATCGGCTTTCTTGAACCTAAACGTTTTCAATCGTTCGATGGTTTCGGGACTAGCTGTTCTCGGCGCGCCAGTCCTTGGCTTTTTACCGAACCGATAGAGATAAAGCGTACATTTCTTAATCGGGCATAATTTCACTTCGTTCAAACTGCCCGCCGAACAATCAAGGCATTTAATCCGGATAGCTTTCAATGGACTATGTGAATTATCGTTCATTGTGAGACTCTCGCTTTCTTGGGCGTGGGTTTCATCACCCGCGCCGGTATAATTCAACTCAGGGCAAGGACGCCTGTCAAGCGACAATTATTCTTCCCCCTCGACGACAATTATTTTTCCCTGTTTGACTCAGCAACCAATCCGTCTTTGAAACGCGGTTATAGGAATGTAGATTTGTGATTTTTTCCTCCTGGGCCTGG
>JBFMBP010000134.1 GCA_040755155.1 Candidatus Omnitrophota bacterium
CCGAATAGCCGATGACGAAGCGCGCGATTTTGATGTTGCGCGGGGCCAGCAGTTCTTTCACCCGCTGCGCCCAGGCCGGAGTCAGGTCTTTCTCTTCCGGGACATGCAGTTGAAAGCATTCCACGCCGGGGGCTTCCACGGCGAGTTCCAAAGGAGCGCCGATGCCCGCGCCAAAGGAGCCAAACAAGCCCTTGGGACCGAATTTCTGTTTTTGACTGTATTCCGACATTTTATTTCTCCGCATTTTTTTTAACGGTATTATACGTGAACGATATGAAAGATTGAAAGATCGATCCAGGGGAAAGTCAATGGATGCGGGAAGGATATATCTATCTTGACGCGCGTCGGCTTCCTGAGAGATGATTTATTGTGTATTGGATTAATCCAAATCATGGGAGGAAGAAAATGCGCCGTTATTTTTTCCCGATTATTGTTGCCGTTTCTTGTCCGATGTTCGTTTTTTGTTTGTCGTTGACAGCAATACATGTTCAAGAAATCTTAGATTTACCGCGGATTCGCTTCGACGGGAATGGCGAATTGCTTCCTATGCCCATCTTCGAGCAAGCTGACTATCCTTTTCGATTCAATAAGAATAACCGGCCTTACATTCTTATCCGCAAAAGCGATGTCTTATACGGTTCATTAAAACTAACATCATGGAATGAAAATGCGCATGTTTTTGTTTATGATATCCAGCAAGAAAATATTCGTTTGCAAATGCAGTATGAAATTAGTTCCTATCGCTGCGATCGGCAATTGGGAATCGTTCAAAAAATCAGTTTGATTCCCGATAGCGAAATTAAAGAGGATATAACGTTAGTCCTGCCTTACGTTGCAGGAATGCCTTCTTCGCCATTTTCTCTATTTGCGCCGATGAAGAATGGCGTAGGAAAAGAAATGCCTAACAACGGCGAGATAACCGAATGGCTGTATTATCTCACTGGCGTCAAACCCGCGCAAGAAAAGAATTTGCTAGCCATACCGATGATGGAATTGTATCCCCAAAATACGAAAGAAGACGAATCGGCGGCGCGAATCGTATTCGCCGCCGATCCGTATTTTTCTACGCAATTCGCCATGCCTGGCGATATGAAAGACGGCGCGTTTCGCTGGACCTGCGAATCATCGAAAATTCCTTTCGATCAACCTATTCAACGTACCTTTACGACGATTTTTATGGAAGGCGGCGTGGAAGATGGATTGCAACAATTTTACCAAACGCTGGATATTCCTCCAGGTCCGGCATGGCTGCATGATATCGCCATGGTCGGGTACGATTATCTTAGCGATAAGGGGCAAGGATGGTATAAGGATATCGATTGGCTGACGGAGCGCCTGCCAAAGGAAGACCGCCAACGAATTTGCCTGGCGCTGCATGGATGGTACGATATTTTGGGGCGATATACTTACAATGCGAAGACCAAGAAGCTTGATTCACAATGGACGGCGTTTCCCAACGCCTCCCATTGCGATAAGAAAGTTTTTCCCAATAGCGTTTCAGTGGACATGTCGCAAGAAAAAGTACGCGAACGGCTGCGTTACGCCAAGGAGCGGGGTTTCCGCGTCGTCCTCTATTTCGCCGACGGCATGGCGATCTGCGAAGGTGCGAAAGAGGAATTCTTCATAGAGAAAATACTCTATAGCGGCGGATGGCAAGGGCCGGATACTATTGGCCCGACGCATATCATGAATCCGTTGCATCCCGCCGTGCGTGAGTGGTTTTTGGGATATATGCAGGCGCTTTTAGAAACATATGGCGGCTATGTAGACGGCTTCGTTTGGGATGAGACGTTTCATGTCGATCCAGAGCATTATGGAACGAAATACGCTCCTGGTTACGCATCCCACGCTATGATGACGTTGACACGCGAATTGACGGAATCCGTTCATCGCTTGCGTCCCGATTGCGTTTTTCTCGCTTCCGACTGCCTGGGCGCCAATGGCTGGAACTTCAAGGCGCCATACGCCCTAATGGCGGATGGAACTTATCAGGACAGCCACTGCCAGCCCGCCGCATGGCCTTATGGAATCTTTCCGAATTATCGCAATGTTCTATGGTCTTGCAATTGGAATCCCGTTCAACATTTCGACTGGACGGAAATCGGCGTAAGGAAATATCAGGCGCCGGTGGTTTTCACCAATGGTTGGAACGACGATATGGGATTCAGCGAAATGCCGGAAGCGACGGCGCAGAAGTTTATCAATCTATTTCAGGAAAGAAAGAAAATCGCGACGCGGTTAAAGTGGATTCCATCAGGTATTTTATTCCAATGATGTTTTTGACGTAAAAAAACAAAGAGGCCGCGCCAGAATGCAGAATGGGCGGCCCCTGTTTGCGATAGTATTTCTGCTCGGTTTTATAAATGCCAGGGCGGGCGCATGGGTTTGGAGATCATTTTATTGGCGTCTTCGTCGCCGATGAATTGCTCAATTTCGGGATTCCAGCGGGTTTTGCGTTTGAGCAGCATGGTGATTTGGCTGAGGTGGCAGATGGTGGTGGAGCGATGGGCCGTTTCCGCCGGGCAGATGGTTTCCTTGCGCGATTGGACGCATTCGATGAAGTTCTGCTGGTGGTTGGGGCTGTTGTAGAGGTGAATTTCGTCCGGCTTGATTTCCGATTCTAGGATCGATTTCGGATCGGCGCTGATGCTTTCGCGGTCGACGTGAATCCAGCCGTTATCGCCGATGAACTTGACGCCGTGCTTAACCTTTTTCTCGTCGGCGAAACGCATTTTCACGCCGTTGGCGTAGGTAAGCATCATATCCCAGGCGGTGGCAGTGTCGCATAGCCCCTCTTTGGGAAATTCGCCTTCGCCTTCGATTTCGATGGGTCCGGTATCGTCGGTTCCGTTGCCCCATTGGCCGATGTCGACGTGATGCACGCCCCAACCGGAGACGTAGCCGATGGTGTAATCGGAGATGTAGTACCAATAGGGCGTGACAACGCGATTTTCCGTGTAGGGCTTTTCCGGCGCGGGGCCGAGCCAAACGTTGTAATTGAAGCCTTCGGGAACGGGCATGACCGGCTGATCGCCCAGCGTTCCGCTGTAGGGCGATCCGACCTCGATGGTCCGCAACGCGCCGAGGCGTTTATTGCGCACGAGTTCGCAGGCGAGGCGGAAGCGGTTGTCGGAACGCTGCTGCGTGCCGAACTGGAAGATGCGGTTATGATTCTTCACCGCTTCGCACATCGCCCGGCCTTCGGCGATGGTAAGACTGAGAGGTTTTTCGATATACATGTCCTTGCCCGCTTTGGCCGCCGCTATGCCGCAGAGGACATGCCAATGGTCGGGAGTGGCGATGCAGACGGCGTCAATATCCTTTCGCGCCAGAAGTTCGTTGAAATCTTCGTACATGGCGCATCCTTCGCCGTTTTTCGTTACGCCTTTAGGATAGCGTTCGTCGACGTGCGCTTTAGCCGCTTCGCGTCGCTCATGGCGCACATCGCATACGGCGGCGGGCTGAGCGGCATCGAGGCGGGAGAAGGCTTTCAATAAATCGGTTCCGCGTCCGCCGACGCCGATGAAGCCCATAACGACTTTGTCGCTGGGAGCGGGCGCCGCCAACGCCGTGCAGGGAACGATGAACGGCGCGCCAAACAGGGCGGCGGAAGTTTTCAAGAAATAACGGCGAGTGGAATGGTTATGAACCATTTTATTCTCCTTTGCGCGGGATTTCGCGGATATAAATATTCTTAAAATAAAGCGTGTTGCCGTGGTTTTGCAGTTCGATGGAGCCAGTGGGATAAATGGGCTTGCTCCGCTCCCAATAGTTTTCCATCACGACGTTATCGACGACTAACTTGCCGTTGAGGTGGATGGTGACGCGCTCGCCTGCCATCTTAATCTTAAAAGTGTTCCATTGGCCTACGGGATTGTCGGCGTTAAGCAGCGGTTTGGAAGGATTTTTTTGATTGTTGTACAAGCCGCCGGAGCCAACGGGATTTTTGGCTGGATCCCAGATTTGCACTTGGGGAGAGCCGCGCAGATAAACGCCGCTGTCGCCGTTTTCCAGTATTTTGAAATCGACGTACAACTCGAAATCGCCGTAGTCTTTTACAGAGCACAGATTATCGCCTTTGCCGTCGAAGACGAGCACGCCGTCGATGGCTTTCCAGTGCGCGTTCATTCTCTCGTCGGCTTTTTTCTGCGCTTCCGCCAATTCTTCGGCGGTCATCTTCGCACGCTTTACAGGATCGGCCACCAATCCCTTCCAATTCGTAAGGTCTTTGCCGTTGAAGAGAGCGGCGAAGCCTTTGGGGGGCGTATTGTCCTTGGCCGCCGCCGGAATGACGGTCAAGGCGCCCAAGAGGACGATGGCGCATAAACCCAACAGAATATATTTCGATCGCATTTAACTTTCTCCCTTCAGCGTCATAAACCAAGGGAAAGCCCTAGCTTTTCCATAAAATAACTCTCGCACGTTCTATTCTTGGCGTCAATGATTCTAAGGAAATGCGGTGAGAGATACCCTATACGATTGCGCAACAGGTTGGAGGAGAGGAAACGGCGTGGATAAACGATCAGGAAGAGCGCTGGATTCCGTCCTGCTCTCGGCCTTCTCTGATGACGGACACAATCTCTTGCGTCGAGATATTGGCCTTAATGGAGGGAACGTCCAATGGAGAAGATGGCATTCTTTCCGGACTCAAGGCGTAGGTTCGCCCGTCTTTGCGGCGGATCAGAACTTTGCCTGTCGAGTCTGCTTGATCTAAAACCTTAGAAAACTCTTGCCGGGCTTTGGAATAGGTAAAAACTTGCATATTACGTTTCTCAGTCGTCAAAATTAATATATGGAATCCATTAACGTCTTGCCTGCTCCGTAAAAGTTGTAAGGCGTCGCCAAGTAATATATTTTGTAAGGTTCAAAAGGAAAAATGTTCTCCGCCGTATCAAGTTCTTGAGCCAAAATGCGTATGAGCCTCAGCTTATCCAATATTGGCAGCTGTTTTATAACTGGAAGAACTTCTGTTAAAGTCATACTTTTCGCCTCCTCGCTTCTTCTCGATAAGAGAACAATTTTGTAGAGACTTTCGCCGCTAACCGCCAATTCTCCTTTGGCCGTACGTACATCCCAATGATGTTCAATCTTTTTTCCATCCCTCATATATTATGATTCATTCTCTATTTTCTGCAAAGGATTTATCCACTAAGAAACAGGATTTTTTCCCCTTCCGCCTTGATGAAAAAACAGAGTGAAGGCATGATGGGCTTGTTTTGAGTCCTATTTAATATTCTACGAACGGGATTGAAGGCAGGACGATTTTTTTAATTTCTTTTTTTAAGAGGCTGGAAGCCTCTTCCACTATATGAATCCATGAACGAACAGAATTCTTCATTTTCTCAGGGAGAGCCGGAGCCATCTCCTATTTTGGAGCAACTGACCGAAGCCTTGCGTCTCATCGGCGGCTTGCGTGAGTATTGCGATAGCGCGGATGGGAACCGAGCCGTACAAATGGCGCTTATGCACATCCGCGAAGCCTATAAACTCGCTGGGGGAAGCGGCGAGACGCTTGCCCGAATCAACCGGGAGATCGGGGCCGCCGATATGCCGGTGGAAGTGCAGGACGCCGAATTCGTTCTTTATGAAGAAGAAGATTATTCCGAACCAACCGAAGAAAGTTGAATCCGCCGCCGCCTTGACCCCCGCCTAATGGGAAGTACCATTCGGGAGACGATTGCATTTTATAGAATCGTTTTACGCGCATGGCTCGCGGATCATGGCTGTTTTCCCGCCGGGCGTAATGGATGTTGAAATTGCGAAAGGATTGTTCCTTCAACATGGTCACGGAACTTGCCAATAATACCGCCATTAGCGATGTCGAAACCGTCCGATGGGTGCATGAAATCCGCGAACGGCTTTTGGGAGAGATCGCCAAGGAAATCGTGGGGCAGCGAGCCGTTATCGAGGAACTGTTGGTCTGTCTGTTTGCAGGGGGACACGCGTTGATCGTCGGCGTGCCGGGATTGGCGAAGACGACCTTAATCCGCACGTTCGCCAATATTCTCGACCTGCGTTTCCGGCGCATCCAATTCACGCCGGATTTGATGCCCTCGGATATAACGGGCACCGAGGTTTTGCAGGAGAATCGCAGCACAGGCGAACGGGAGTTCCGTTTCCTTCAAGGACCGCTCTTCGCCAATATCATTCTTGCCGACGAAATCAACCGCACTCCGCCCAAAACCCAGGCGGCGCTTCTGGAAGCCATGCAGGAGCACCGGGTAACCATCGGGGGCGTCGATTATCCCATCGAACCGCCCTTCTTCGTTCTGGCTACGCAGAATCCCATCGAACAGGAAGGCACATATCCTTTGCCCGAAGCGCAGCTGGATCGTTTCATGTTCCAGATCAACATCGATTATCCCTGCGAAGAGGATGAAATAACCATTGTCAAGAACACAACATCCGCCTATCGCGGCGAGCCGCAGAAGGTGATATCTAAAGAGGATATTCTCAAGATACAGCATTTGATCCGCCGGGTTCCGGTTTCGGAACAGACGCTGCAATACGCCGTGCGCATTGTGAAAGCCACTCGTCCCCGTCCGGCGGGCGAAAGTTCGAGTATCGAGGAAGTGGACCGGTACGTCGCCTGGGGCGCAGGGCCGAGAGCGTCGCAGTATTTGATCCTAGCGGGAAAGGTGCGCGCGATTTTGGAGGGAAGATACAGCGTGTCGGAAGAGGATGTGCGTTCCGTCGCTATGCCGGTTTTGCGCCATCGCATCCTGACCAACTACCGCGCTGAAGCGGACCGCGTCGACGCGCATCGGATCATCGCCGCCGTTATTCAACATGCCAATAAGTAACTCATGTTACGCGCCTGGGAGCGCGGGCGTCTCGCCTGCAAGTTAGAGGAATTGTTCCAGAGCAGCGCATGGATTACCTTGTTTGTCGCGTTATTGAATCACGAAACCACGAAAAGGCTCGAATTCCACGAAATATTTGAATCGCGGATATCGCGGATTCTTTTGGATTTCACGGAAAAAAGCAATTCACAGAGCGATCCCATGCGCCAATTTTTTTTCATTTTTTTCGTGGTTTTCTCGATTCGAAACGGCGATTCTAATCGACTACTTAAACTTTTTAATCCCGCGTAACATGAGTAAGTAATGGGGATTTTTCAAAACTGTTCCGATAATATCTCATTTCCAATTGATATGAGACGAAACTTTTTCAACCTTTTATCGCGACCGATTCGTTGCGGGATTTTACAAATTTTTCTCTTCCTTAGTTTACGCTTGTCCAAATATGTTATATAGTTGGAAATGGGGAGGGAGACGCTCGTACCATTTCAGAAGGAATCGCGTAAAATGGCGCGAGTTCCATTCTGCAAAAAAGGGGTTGTATGAAGCGTCTCATTTCTCTATCTATTCCTCTATTTTTGTTTATCTCATCCGCTCCGATATCCGTTCTTTCTCGTCCTCTTGGGCAATTTCTATGGATGGTTTCGTCCATGGAAAACTATTCTCTCAACCGTTATGCAGCGAAGCAATCGGATGAAGCCAACCAAAGCTTGCGCCTATCGGAATTTATGGCCAGCAACGATGGTTCCTTTCTCGATGGCGATGGCGACGCTTCCGATTGGATAGAGATACAGAATCTCACCGATCAAGCCGTCTCTTTAATTGGCTGGCATTTGACGGACGATGAAAACGATTTAACAAAATGGACGTTTACAGACGCCAGCGCAGCCGATCTAACCATTCCCTCTGGAGGTTATTTGATTGTTTTCGCGTCGGGAAAAGAGGGAACCGATCCCGCCCAACCTTATTATATAGATTCCGCGTCTTATCTGCATACGAATTTTAAATTAAGCGCCGCTGGCGACAGCGTCGCCTTGATTTCGCCGGATGGGATCGCCGTCAGCGCTTATTGGAATTTTCCCTCCCAACGGCAAGGCGTTTCGTATGGAACCGATTCCAATAACTCTGTGGGCTATTTTACTGCGCCAACGCCAAAAAAAGCCAACGGGAGTTCCGTTTTTGGATTTATTGATGATACGAAATTCAGCGTGGATCGCGGGTTTTACAACGATCCTTTCGAATTGGAGATTACAACCGGCAGCGAAGGGGCGGCGATTCGATATACGCTGGACGGCAGCGATCCGACTCCAGCGAATGGAATCGATTATACTCAGCCGATTGCGATCGATAAAACGGTAGTGGTGCGCGCCGCCGCCTTTCGCGACGGCTATCAACCGAGCAATGTGGATACGCAGACCTATTTATTCGTCGCCGACATTATCAAGCAATCACCCAATGGCGAAAAGCCGGGCGACGCCTGGCCTAGTCCTTCGACGGGTTCGGGCGGCGGTTTCGGCGGAGGAGGGCGTCCGGGGCAGGGAGGACCTGGAGGCTCCAGCGGCAGTCAGGCCTACAATTATGGCATGGATCCGGACGTAATCAGCAGTTCTCAGTACGCCGATCTTGTGGACGACGCCCTCTTGGCGATTCCCTCGTTCTCGATCGCAACGAGTTTAGCGAATTTGTTCGATACTCAAACCGGCATCTATGCCAATGCGCAGCAAGACGGAATCGAGTGGGAACGGCCGGTATCGTTGGAATTGCTCCATCCGGACGGAACGAAAGGTTTTCAAGTCAATGCGGGATTGCGCATCCGCGGGGGAGTAAGCCGCGCCGGAAGCAATCCCAAGCACAATTTCCGCCTTATTTTCCGGGCGGAATATGGCGATGCTAAATTGAAATATTCTCTTTTCGATGACGAAGGCGCCGAAGAATTCGATAAGATCGATCTGCGCAGCGCCCAAAATTTCTCCTGGCATTATTCCAGTCCGGCGGAATGCACATTTCTTTACGACGTCTTCACCCGCGATACGGAGCGGGATATGGGCAAACCCTACAAGCGCAGCCGGTTTTACCATCTTTATATCGATGGCCAATATTGGGGATTGTACCAGACGGACGAACGCGCCGAAGCAAGTTACGGCGCTTCTTATTTTGGCGGGAGCAGCGAGGATTACGATACGATTAAAGCCGATAACGATAATGGAATCATTTATGCTGTGGACGGCAATTTGACGGCATACCAAACATTATGGTCGGAGATTACGAAGGGAACCGCCAAAAATACAGATTATTTCCGTTTGCAAGGATTGGATGCGGACGGACTTACGCCGGTTCCGGAATATCCAAACTATCTCGATGTGGATACATTGATCGATTATATGTTGGCGATTTATTACGGGGGCAATCAGGATTGTCCGCTGGGGCCGCCCAACAGCAACAGCCGTCCGCGCAATCTCTACGCGGTCTTCAATCGCGTCAATCCCGGCGGATTCCAGTTTCTCACGCATGATAACGAATGGACTCTTTCCGTCTCGGCGGGGGTGAATCAAAATCGGGTCAACGCCAGTTTGGGATCGTCGTTAAGCCAGAAGAATTATTTCAATCCGTGGTGGATGCATAACCGGCTGATGACGGATAATAGCGAATACCGGCTGCGTTTTGCGGACCGGGTATACAAACACTTTTTCAATAACGGCGCATTGACCGCCGATCGCTGCGCCAGCCGTTTTCTGGCGCGGAAAAACGAAATCGACATGGCCATCATCGCCGAATCGGCGCGCTGGGGGGATTACCAGAGCGCTAATTCGCCGCGGACGAAAGACAAAGACTGGCTGCCGATGGTCAATAAAATACTCAACAATTACATCAAAGCTTCGCCGACGACGCGTACGGACGCTGTATTCAACCAGATCAAATCCAAAGGATGGTACCCCAAAATCGATCCGCCGGTTTTTAGCCAACATGGCGGGATCGTCAATCCGGGATTCGCTTTCACGATGCAAGCCGCCGCCGGTTCGATCTATTATTCGCTGAATGGCGAAGATCCCAGGCTTCCAGGCGGCGAACTTCATTCCGATGCGATTCTCTACAATGGCGAAGCGATTCCAGTGGAGCGGCGCACTCGCGTCTTGGCGAGAGCGAAGGATGGAGAAATCTGGTCCGCGTTGAGCGATGCGGCGTTTGGCGTCGTGAACGACGTTAAGACGTATTTGCGCATCACGGAAATTCACTACAATCCCAGCGCACCCAGCGAAAAAGAGCAAGCGGCCGGTTATGCGAATAACGACGATTTCGAGTTTGTCGAATTGGCGAATACGAGCGCCGATCGCGCGCTGGATCTATTCGGAGCGAGCTTTAGCGAAGGGATTGCATTCGACTTCAGCCAGAGCGCCGTTTTAACCTTAAGGCCGGGAGACTCGCTCGTCGTGACGAGCAATTTGGCCGCCTTTGAGACGCGCTATGGCGCTGGAATTCCCATCGCCGGGATATTTGAAGGACGTCTCGACAATGGGGGCGAGCGGATTCAACTGCTCGATTCCAACGGAGAGACGATTCACGATTTTACGTATGACGACGCCAATCCCTGGCCGGAAGCGGCGGATGGCAAGGGGCCGTCTCTGTTCGTCGTAGACGTTGAAGGAAATTATGACGATCCGGCGAATTGGATCGCCAGCGGCGAGGAAGGCGGAACGCCTGGAGAATGGAAGGAAGGCCAAGGCGAAACGTGCGTTGGGGAGTGGAATCTTTATTAAGTATCTCATGTTACGCACTCCGTGTTCCCTCGCCCTCTGGGAGAGGATTAGGGTGAGGGATTAAATCCAATAATATCAACCCTCACCTAACCTCTCCCAATCTTGGGAGAGGGATTAGGAAAACAGTAAATTTACCTGAAAATGGCCTATCTGCGTAACATGAGTTAAGTATGTAGTTTTTTCATAGGCCGTTACGATTTACTATTTGAAAATATCGCCATTACGCCGAATGGAAAGTGATGGCGATCTTTTCTTTGTGTTGATTTACGCTGTCTGTTCTATCGGTATTTCTTCGCCTCGCTCAATGGCGCTTTCTAGTAAGCAGCGGATGGCGTCTTCCGCCATGGCGCGAGCCTCCGGCAATGTTTCGCCAAAAGTACAGATTTCCGGAATCGAGGGAACGACGACGTTGAATCCTCCCTCCTTCATCGGTTCGAATAAAACCGTATAGCGATGCTCTTTCATATCCTTATCCTAATAAACGAAATGATGAATTCTATAAATCTGTTATGTATTTATCATAAAGGGTAAATGGAAATAATCAATTTTTCTCCCAAGAAAATCGTCTGTGATTTTTCGGTTTGGATTGTGAATTCACGCTAAAAAAACCGATTCAGGCAAGGATAGAAAAAGAATAGGTTATTGATTATTATTTAGTAAGCATAATATTATCAATCGCTTATGAAGCGAGCCTTGATAATAAATCACTTTGGCCGATTAATTGCTAATATAAAGATAAAATTATTCGGATCAAGCGGCTGGGAGAGCGAGGCTTTAAAGGAATGAAGAGCAGTCAAAATGTGATCGGAAGACGGTATGGCGAATTGCTGCGGTCTCTGCGGGTGATCGAATCGGAGGACGTCAACCGCGCCGTCGCCATCCAAGAGAAGACGGGCAAGAATTTTGATACCATCCTGATCGAAGGCGGAATGGCTCAGGAGCA
Source organism: Candidatus Omnitrophota bacterium (assembly GCA_040755155.1). Classification (NCBI taxonomy): domain Bacteria; kingdom Pseudomonadati; phylum Candidatus Omnitrophota; species Candidatus Omnitrophota bacterium. The sequence goes on from JBFMBP010000134.1 coordinate 11,499, forward strand.
GCAAATCCTGGAAACGCTTTCCAGTTATCTGGGCGTGGAAACCGTCGACGTTCCCAACCTGAAACTGAAGCCGGAGATTCTCAGCCAGGTTCCTATACGATTCGTGCACCGCTACAACATTCTGCCCGTCGAACGCAAGGGCGATACGCTGCGGATCGCCATCGCCGACCCCCTCAATTTTCACGCTCTCGACGACCTGCGTCTTTTGCTGAAATGCAACATCGAGCCGCTGCTCGCGCCCAGCGAAGACATCCGGGCGGCCATCAAAACCTATTATGGAATCGGCGCGGATACGGTGGACGGCCTCTTGGAAGAGGACGGGAAGGAAGAGGAAGAATCGCTGGAAAAATCCAACATCGAGGAACTGAGCGAGGACGCCTCCATCATCCGCTTCGTCAACCAAATCATGACGGAAGCCGTAGCCGACCGCGCCACGGATATTCACTTCGAACCTTTCGAGGACGAACTGCGCATCCGTTACCGCATCGACGGGCTGCTTTATGAAGCGGCTATACCGCCCACTATCCGGCGCTATCAAGCGGCGGTTATCTCCCGCATCAAGATCATGGCGGATATGAACATCGCCGAGAAGCGGCTGCCGCAGGACGGGCGCATCAACATCAAAAGCGGCAACGTGGAGTTCGATCTGCGCGTTTCCACCGTTCCCACTCCCTACGGCGAAAGCATCGTCATCCGCATTCTTAACCGCGACAGCACCATCTTCGACTTAAAGCAATTGGGATTCGACGATTATTCCTTGAATCGATTCCACAATCTCATCACCAAGCCGCACGGGATTATTCTCGTTACCGGTCCGACGGGAAGCGGCAAGACGACCACGCTGTACGCCACGCTGGCCAAATTGAACAAGATGGACGTGAAAATCCTCACCATCGAGGAGCCGATCGAATATCATTTGCGAGGCATTATTCAGGTTCAGGTCAATTCCAAAATCGGCTTGAAATTCGCCAACGTGCTGCGCGCTTTTCTGCGGCAGGACCCGGACATAATTCTCGTAGGCGAAACGCGCGACCATGAAACCGCCGAGATCGCCATCCAGGCCGCTTTGACGGGGCATTTGGTTTTCACTACGCTGCACACGAACGACGCGCCGGGCGCCATCACGCGCTTGGTCGATATGGGAGTGGAGCCGTATCTCGTTTCTTCCTCCGCCATCGGGGTAGTGGCTCAACGCTTGATGCGGCGAATTTGTCCGGAATGCAAAGAGACGTACGAACCGGAGCACGATCTATTGCGCGGCTTGGGACTGACGGCGCCCGAATACGCCGGCAAACAATATTACCGGGGGCGAGGATGCGAATATTGCAAATTCCTGGGATACCGGGGTCGTTCGGCGATCTATGAAATTATGAATATGACGGAAGAACTGCGGGAATTGACCGTACAACGGGTTCCCGCCAGTCATATCAAGCAGCAGGCGTTGAAGGATGGAATGAAGACTCTGCGAATGGCGGCGCTGGAAAAGGTTCACGATGGAGAATCGACGCTGGAAGAGTTAGTTCGCGTAACTCAGGAATGGTAACCGGCGTTATCGCCGCCGCAAGAAAGAAGACGGAAGGCCGAAAAACAAGGTACGATGCGATACCAATACAAAGCGAAAAAACTGACCGGCGAAGTGATTGAAGGCGTCTTGGAGGCCGACAATCAAAAACTTGTTATCAACAAGTTGCAGAAAATGCAGGTTTTTCCCATCTCCGTCAGGCAATTGGGAGCGGGGAGGGGGATGAATGCGGATGTTTCTTTCCATGCGCTGCGCCGGATTTCGGGACGGGACGTTACGACTTTCAGCCGCGAAATAAGCGATTTGCTGAAGGCGGGACTGCCGCTTGTGCGCTGCCTGGACGTTATCGCGCAGCAGACGCCGAATCCCCGGTTCATCCAAGTTATTAAGAGCGTGAACAGCGACGTATCCGGCGGAACGGCGTTGGCCGACGCGCTCGCCAAGCATCCCAAAATCTTCAATCCCCTCTATAGCAGCATGGTGCGCGCGGGCGAGTTGGGCGGAATGCTGGACAGCGTCATGGACCGGCTGGCGGCGTTCATGGAAGCGGAGCAGGAAACGCGGAGCAAGATCATCGCAGCGTTGACCTATCCGGCTTTTATGGTGGTGGTTTGCATCGGCGTCATCACCGTTCTGTTTACCGTCGTAGTTCCCAATTTCATGGTGATGTTTGAGGAATCGGACATCGATTTGCCCGTCTCCACGCAGATGCTTTTAAATGTCAGTACTTTCTTCAGCTCCTATTGGTGGGTATTTTTTCTCGTTGCAGGGATGGTTATCTTTCTTTTTCGGAAGTATTTGAAGACGGACGCGGGGCGGTTGCAGTTCGACCGTTTTAAATTGAATCTGCCGCTGCTGGGGGATATGATCCGCAAGCGAGAAATCGCCAAGTTCGCTCGCACGTTGGGAACGCTGCTGGCCAATGGCGTAACCATTCTCAAAGCGTTAGCGATTACGGAGCAGGTGATTACCAATAAGATTCTCAAAAATGAAATCGACAAATTCGCCGACAACATCAAGGAAGGGGAAAAATTGTCTACGCGCATGGAAGAGAGCGATATTTTTCCTCCCGTGGCCGTAAACATGGTGGCCGTAGGCGAAGAGACGGGAAATCTGGAAACGACGTTGCAGCGGGTGGCCGACACGTTCGAATCGGAGACGGATCGGTTGATAAAAACGCTCACGTCCATCATCGAACCGGTGATGATCGTCGTGATGGCGGTGGTAGTCGGATTCATCGTGTTTGCGATGATTATGCCGATCTTCACCATTAGCCAAAGCATGTAAAGGCTTTAAATCATCCGTCAGATAAGAGGCGGGGGAAGGGAACATGTATTAAAGAAGGCATTCACTAGAACTGCGATAAATCAAACAAATTCTTCATTACAAGGAGTATCAAGGAGGCAGGAACCATGCAAACTGGACGAAATCGTGAAGCGTTTACCTTGGTGGAATTGCTGCTGGTGGTTACGATCATCGGGATCCTGGCGGGGGCGGTTTTAGTCAATTTCAGCGGCAGGGCCGATGAAGCGAAGAAGACGCGCGCCGCAACCGATATCGCTACGCTGGGCACCGCTTTAAGCATGTACGACCTGACCATCGGCGGCTTTCCCACGTCGGAACAGGGCTTGAAAGCGCTTGTGGAAAATCCCGGCGTCGAGGGTTGGAAAAAGCCTTTCCTGCAACGGAAGATCATCAATGATCCGTGGGGCAGCGAATACAAATACGTTTATCCCGGCTCCAAAGGCATCGAGTACGATCTCTTCTCTCTCGGTCCCGACAAACAGGAAGGGACGGAAGACGATATCGGCAATTGGGATAAAGAAGAATAAGCCGAAGCGATTCATGACGCTCTAAGCCAACGCGCTAATGCGCAAGGAAGACTGGTTCCACGCCCCAAAGGCGCGGAAAGAGGATCGATGCGCGCCAAATCAAGGGATAATTCCGGTTTTACGCTGATTGAAATCACGCTGGTCGTGTTGATTATGGCCATCATGACCGCCGTAGGGCTTCCCAATTTCCGGGAGTTGTACGAGCGGTCGGACATGAAGGCGGCGGCGGCGGAATTCCTAGGCGCGCTGCGGTATGCGCAGCAACGGTCGGCGATGGAGCGGATGCCCATTCGGATCGTAATCGATGTAGACAAACAAACGTATTGGGTTCCCGTAGAGCAAGAGAAAGAGCGGCGCCATTACAAAACCCGGCGCAGCCAACGCCGGACGAATCCGAGAGCGGAAAACAGCCGCCGGAGAAAACCCAAGGAAATAAAAGAGGTTCATGGCATTCTTCCGAAAGGCTATATCTTCGAATTCGTCTATAAAGTGGCGGCGGACCGCGAAATCCGCCGAGGCGAAGGGGAATTCTTCTTCTATCCCGACGGCTCCGCCGATGCGGCCTATTTCACCCTCCTGCGCGTGGCGAAGAAGCGGGACGACGAACGGCGGGTCTTTTTGAAAATCTCTCCAGCCAGCGGAGTTATTAAAAGTCTGGAGGGAACGACGCTGGACGAAGGTTCCGATTTTTACCGGGGCTATTATGACGGCTACGAAACCTGACAACGGTCTCTCTTGCAAAACTCAATTATTCCTCCCCCAAGCCTGGGGGAGGTTAGGATGGGGTTGCTTTAAGTCTAATAAAATCAACCCCCCTCTAACTCCCCCCAATCTTGGGGGGAGAATGGTAAACATACTTTTTTATTACGTTTGCAAGAACCTCAATAGTCTTTGGATAACGCGCGCCGTATCCAGCGAGACGCGCCGGAAGGCGTTCGTCATGTTGGAAGTGCTTATGGCCATGACGATTCTCTCCATTGCGGGAACCGTCTTGATGCGTTCGCTGCTCAATTCCGTCGAAGCGTCGAAAGTGGTGCGGGATACGACCAAGGCGATCTATCTCACCCAAGGCAAATTGCACGAATTTGAGTTGAAATATTCCGGGAAAGCGGAGCCGCCATTGGGCGAGTTTCGCGGAACCTATACGGAGCCGGGCGCTTCCAAGTTTCAATGGAAAGCGTATGTCGAACTGGATCGGATGCGGGAGGCCTATGTGATTACGGTATCGACGACATGGGGGGACGAGGGGGGTGGAGCGCGTTACCGCCGTTCCCGCCGCAACCAGGAATCGGAGCAATTCATGCTGAAGTCGATGGTTTGGAGAGCGCGCTACAACGAAGACCTGGTATTCGGCATTCAACCAAGGACGCGGGAAGCGAATGCGTCGCGAAATACGCAAAGGAAGGGCCGGAGATGAAGGAAAAACGCCGGCGTCAAGAGGCTTTCACGTTGATTGAACTCATGCTGGCCATGGCCATCGCAGCGCTGGTGATGGGCAGCGTGTTTTCGGCCATGCAGGCGGGCTTGAACGCCTACAAGCAAGGCCAGGAATCGATGGAGCTGTATCAATCGGCGCGGATCGGACTGCGCAAGGTTTCGGAAGAATTGCGTTTCGCCTTGTCCGCCAACGCCTTTTGGCGCCCGGTCGACGATTACAAAGACGAGCGCTTCAACGATTTTTTGCAGAGAAAAGCGATGAATAACGCCGCCTTCGTCGCCGAAAGGGATCCGGGAGCCATCCGGTTTCAAGGAGACAGCCATTCGGTTCTCTTCGTACGCAAGGTCTATCAGCTGGGATTGAAGCCGCCTTTCGATTTGCAGGAGTGCCGCATCTACGCCGCCGCCGATGGACGGCTGATGCTGGAGATCGTTCGATCGCTGCTGGAGATCAAGCAGGCGTCGTGGTTTTTCCAGTACGTATTCAGCGCCAATTTATCCGGCCAGGTCATTTCCGATGGCGGCCGTCCTCTTCGTTTTCGGGAAATAACGAATCCGGAAGAGATTCCTTTATTGAACTTCATTGGAAATCGGGGCGTAAAAAATCAAGCCAGCGCGATATGCGAAGGCGTGAAATCCATTTCGTTCCGTTATACGGATGGCGAGAGATGGGAAAACTCCTGGGATTCGCAGCAAGTCGTTACGAATTACCGCGTTTCGAACCAAAGCCCCAATTTCAATCCCGATAAAGACGTCATGATGCGGGAAAAAGGGCCGCCGGCGATCGTGGAAATCCTTTTGGAGTTGGAAAACCGGGATATACTCAGCACGACGACGGATATTCCGTCGGGAACCATGCAAGGCGGGATGTTAATCGATTCCCGTCCGCCCGCCCCGGCGGCGAACCCAGCGGCGCAGCCGCCGAAATCCCCAACGAATGAAACGCCGTCCGCTGCGCCGAGGAGTTAACGCCATGAGATCGAGGAAACAGGAATCCGGCATCGTTCTCGTGATTACCCTTTGGATTATCGTGGTTCTTTCCGCGGCGTCGTTGGCCTACGTGAAACAGGTGAATATGGAAATCAAGATGGCCGGATTTCAGCGGGACGTGGCCGTCGTGGAAGAAATCGCCAAAGCCGGACTGCGGCAGGCGATTATTCTCTTGCGGGAGGATAAGATCAAGGACAGCGGGGAAGACGTGCAGATGACAATTACGAATTTCGGAGACGACGACAACTTCCGGTACGATGGCGGAACTGAGGCGTGGGCCGAAGGGCGCGCCGACCGAAGCAACGAAAATCTGTACGTCGATGTACCGTTTTACGAATCGGGCGAACGCGTGGGGTATTATTACGTTTCCGTGGAAGACGAAGCGTCCAAATTCCCTATCAACAATATGCAGACGTCGTTGGATCAAATCGCCCATCTTTTGGAATTGACTGGCGTAGATGAGGATGAAGCCAAGCAACTGGCGGCGGCCATCGTCGATTGGCGAGATATCGATACCGTCGTTACCGAATCGGGCAAACAGAAAATGGGCAGCGACGGCGGCGACGAATATTCCTATTACAACTCCGGAACAAGCCGCCAGCCGCGCGGAAGAGGGCGAGAGCGGATGGATGAGGGCTTTCCCGAAGTCATGATTAAGAATGGGCCGTTGGACGGCATCGACGAATTGCTCCTGATTCCGGGAATGACTCCCGCCATCGTTTACGGCACCGTCGATCCCGACGACGAGCCGTCGCGGGGAAGGATGGGGCGGCGCAGGCTGCGAAAAGGGGAGTATCTCGGTTTGGAGAATTTCGTAACCGTTTATGCGAATCAGGCGAATCTGAATACTGTCAAAACGGAAGCGCTGGAAGCGATTCTTTATCCCTATGCCGGAGAGAATGCGGAGAAAATCGCGGAGGAATGGACGGATTACCGCGACGGACGGGATCGCGAGACGTATACGGATGACGACGAAGTGTTGAAAACGCTTAACAATGAGGATATGGACGACGTCCATTATACGAAAGCCGACGGTTTCACGGAAGAATTGTTCAAACAAGCGGAAACGTTCCTGACGAATTTCTCGGATACGTTCGAAATCTATTGTCTGGCGGAATACCAAGGCATTGAGAAGGGGTATCGCGCCGTCGTGGGAAGACAATATACGTCTTGGGAGAATCTTCCCATTTTCGGAATCGATACGATGAAATTGGAAGATTTGGAACAATCCCGCGTCTATGTACGGATTTTCGAACCCGTCTTCGACGCGAAGGAACAAATCGCCAGGGTTAACAGTTAAGATCATCTCCCCTCACCCTAACCCTCTCCCAAAGGGCGAGGGAATGGAAATGCGTAACATGAGAGGCTCTTGCAAAATGAACAAAATCTGTCCTTAAATTCTCCCCCCAAGTTTGGGTGGAGTTAGAGGGAGGTTGATTTTAATGGACTTACGTCAAACCCCTCCTAACCTCCCCCAAGCTTGGGGGAGGAATAATAGAATTTTGCAAGAGGCTCACGCGGTAGTAAAACGAACGACATACTATTTGAGGATTACATGGCAAGGGCGCGCAGCAAACCCAACATCAAAGCCAAAAAGAAGAAAGCCGGACGCGGCAAACGCTTCGCCACGGGAGTGGATATCGGCTCCTATTCAGTGAAGATTGTTACGCTGGCGGGAGACGACGCCGGAACGCTGGAAATCGGCAAAATCACCGTCGTTCCCCTCAAAGCGCCGGATGGATCGGAATATCCTGAGGAGAAACTCATCCGGCAGCGGGACGCCCTGAAGGAAGCCGTAAAAAAACACGGCAAAATGCGGGGGCGCATCGTATTGGGTTTTCCCCGAGAATTGGCTACCGTCCGCTATTTGAATTTACCCTCCTCCAATCGGGAGGAATTGAAAGAGATGCTGCTTTACGATGTGGAGCGGCATGTTCCCTTTTCCGTAGACGATGTCGAAATCTCTTTTCAAATCATCGAACAACTGGGAGAGCACGAATCGCGCTTGATGATGGTTTGCGTTCCGCAAAAGGAGATCGATCCTTACGTGGAGATGTGTACGCAATTGGGCGTGGATATCGACGCCATCGACTTGGATATATTGGGCGTCTGCGCCGTTTACCAGCGTTCCCTGAAGCCGGAAGAGACGGCGGCGGTTCTCGATTTTGGCCGCTCATCCGTGAAGTTGGGCATCGTGCGCAACGGGACGCTCCTTTTCAGCCGCAGCATGCCCGTCACCGAGCGCAGCCTGCTGGAAGGCTTTGCAGGCGCCAAGGGCTGGCGCGATTTGCAGGGCAGAGTAACGGCGATGGGCGCGTTGCATCCGGCGGAGCGGGAGCATTTCGCTCAGTGGGTGGAACGGCTGGGTGTGGAGCTGTTCCGCTCCATCAGCGCTTTCGCCAGCGATAACGGAGGCGTGAAGGTCGAGCGGATGATTCTCTGCGGCGGGGCGGGTTATTTTCCGGCGGGTCCGCCGCGGGGGTTGAGTTTGAAGGTCAAAACCAACGCCGCCGTTGAAATTCCGCTCAACGGCGACTTGCCCGCGAACGATCAATACCGGGGTTCGGAACTGGCCGCTTCGTTGGGTTTGGCGATCCGAGGTTTGGAGCCTTTCAGCAAGGGCTTGAATCTGTTGCCGGAGGATTTCGTCCAGGAGCGGATTCAGAAACAGAAATCGAACTTTCGCAAGAATACGGCGATCATCGTTTTCATGATCTTCACGCTTTTGGGCGCCGCCGGGTATTTGAAATGGCACGAAAAATATACGGACTACCGGACCGTCGAGAATTATTACGTTACGCTCGCTAAAGATACAACCAAGCTGAACCAGATGCGGTCGAAAATCAAAACGGTGGAAGAATACTTGGATAAGGATCAATCCTGCGTCATCGTCATCCAGGATATTCTCGAACTTCTTAAAAACAAAAGAGTCTATATCAACAACATTACTTTCAGCAAACGAAAATCATTGGAAATTAATGGGCAAGTGCTTACGGAAAACGATTTGCAAGCCTTCTTGATCCCTATGGAAAAAAAGCCTTATATCACCAAAATCAATCACACCACCACGCGAAAAGTACTCGATCTAGGGGCGATGAAGAATTTCGAAGTGATGGAATTCAGTATGTCTTGCACTCTGAATTGGGAGAAGAAAGGGGGAGCGAAACAATGAAAATTCAAACGAAAAACGAGCGTTTTCTTGCCGGCGTAACGGTCGCGCTGGCTGTGGGCTTCGCGGCCTATTTCTCCTATAAAACCATAGGAGAAAAATGGTTCAACTTGAACGAGGAATTGGATGGCATGAAAGGCAATATCCAATCGCAATTGCAGATTCAGGATGAAGCGATTCAGATCACCGCCCGCTTCGAGGAGATGGAGAAAGAGTTGAAACTGGAGGGTTCGGATACGGAGCAGGAATTGAAAATCCGCGGGGATTTGACTTCCATCTTCGATCAATTAGGGTTGAAAGGTCAGCGGATTCAACCCAATCAGGCGCGCAAGGAAGACGATTTCAAGATCGTGTCATACGACATCAACGACATCGAGTGTTCTCCAGATCAATTGGGGCAATTGCTTTATCTTATCGAGAAAAAAATGGAGATCATCGAAGTGGAAACGTGCCGCATCACTAATCAGATGCAGGACAATGGCTACCTTTCCCGCCGGAGAGATCTATTGAATCCCGTCGCCGGCAACGGGCTTCTCAGCGTCGATTTGCAGATTTCCCGCTTGGTCGAATATCGGAAGGGCGAGGCGCCGAAAAAGCGAGGAACGCAATTATGAATAAGAACAAAGCCGTTTTCACTTATTTTTTATTGTCCATTATTCTCATCGGCTCGGCGGCGCTGCTTGCCCGCCAAGTGCGCCATTATCTGTACGAACGAGTGGATCCTCTAGTCGAATATAGAAACGACGAAAAGGATATTACCCAAGTCATGGAGAATTATCGCAAAGACGTGTTGGCCAAGCGCCAGGATATTCTCCTGACTTATGCGAATACGCAGGCGTTTATGGCCATGGCGACGCCCGTCCCCAATCCGAGTCCCACGCCGAAACCGCTGCCAACCCCTACGCCGATCGAGCCAGGCAAGAACTGGAAGATCAACATGGCAATGGGGAAAATGGCTTCTTTGAAAGATTACAAGAACGAGGATTTCATGAAGAAAGTGGGCGAAGAATGCGTGGATACGGTCACGGGAAATTTCATTATTCTCGAAATCATTACGACTGACATGATTAATCCGAAAATCAAAGTCCAGCACGTCGCAACGGGCGCAGTGGGTTACATTACTACCGTGGTTCGTTGAGAAAAGAGTCCGGCGAGAAAGCGCCCTCACCCTAACCCTCTCCCAAGGGGCGAGGGGACAATATCAAATGAAATAATCCTATAGCGGATTCGCCAATCAAGATAACGTTTTAGAAAAGAGAAGGGGAAAAGTCTTGCGCATCCAATATCCAACGATTCAGAGAGCCTTGTTCATCCTCGCAGCGGCGGTTTTCGCAGGCGCAGCCGCCTTTGGACAGATTCAACCCCCAGGCCCGGCGCCTGTCAACATCAACGCTCCAGCCCCCCAAGGAGCGGTTCCGGGCGGACCGGGAGGCGCTCCAGGCGGACCGGGAGCGGCGCCAGCGGGCGCGGGCGCCGGAGGCGAAGCGAGTCTGGATGTTAGAATTGGACAAGTATTGGCGCGAAACAACAATCTAAGCGACCTATTGCAATTCGTCGGCGCCCAGGCGAATCTGCAAATCGTGCTGGATCAGGGCATCCAAAACAAAGTAACCATAAGCCTGGAAAACCCGACAGTGCGCGAATTTTTGGAAACCGTGCTGCCCGCCAATGGGCTTGACTACGTCGTTTTGGAAAACGGAGCGGTGCGCGTAGGGAAAGAGGATGTGATCCGGGCGTTGAAAGCGCCGCAAGTGGAACTGGTGAAAAAAACCTTTTCCACGCGGTATAAAGACGTCGCCGAGATTCAAGCCGCCTTGGAAAGCCTGCGCAGCCCGGACGGCAGCATCATCGTCGATCCCGATTCGCAGCAAATCATCGTAGAAGACATTCCCCAAGTGTTGGAAGATATGCAGCAACTCATCGATCGCCTGGACGTAGAGACGGAGACGCGCGTCTTTACTATCAAGTACGCCAACGCCCAGGAAATCGCCGATCAGTTGGTTGGCGTCATCAACACCGTCGAGGGCGAATTGTTCGTGGATTACCGCAACAACCAGATCATCATTACGGATACGCCCGAACGCCTGGACCGGGCGCAGGCCATCATCGAGCAATTGGATTCGGAATTGACCATCCGCGTCATTCCCCTTTCTTTCGCGCTGCCTGAAGACGTCATGCCGCTGGTGGAAGGCCTGTTGACGGAAAACGGCTACGTGGATTTCGATCCGCGCACTTCGCGATTGATCATTCAGGACATCCCTTCCATCGTCGATCAAGCCATCCGTCTGATTAAAGAAATCGACATTGCGCCGCAAATGATCTATATCGAGTCGGATATCGTACAAATCAACCAAGATCGCTCGTTTACGCTGGGAACGTCTGCGGCGTTCGGCAAGGATATCGGCGCAGGGGCGAATCCCTCCTCGCCGTCCACATCGGGCGCAACGGCATTCTTTTCCTTCAATCCGTTTCTTACCACATCCGGAACCGGCTTGACCCTCATGGACGTTCAGCAAGGCAGTTACCGTTTCCAGATCGATGCGATGGTGGAAAAAAAGTTAGCGGAAGTGATTGCCAGCCCCCGCCTCTTGATTCAGGATGCTGGGATGGGATCGTTCGTGCTTGGCTCGCAGGAGCCTTTTTCCGTTCGTCAGCAGGGGTATGGCGGAGGGTATGGCGGATACAGCAGCGGTTATGGCGGCGATTATTTTACACAGCAGTTCCGCGAAGTAGGAACCACCATGAATTTGGAGGTCTACGCTTCGGAATCGGGTTACGTAGAGATGTATATCGATATGGAAGACACGCGCAGCCGCCGGGTGCAACTATCCAACCTAGGCGACGGGTTGGCTGTTGACGGATCGTTCATCACGACGAACGTTACCGTAAAAAGCGGACGTACGGTGGTGCTCGGCGGAATCATCAATCGCAGTAAAAGCGATAGCCATTCCGGCATACCGATTATCAGCAGCATACCCATCGTCGGCAATCTCTTTAAAAACAAAAGTTCGTCCAGCACAAAGCAAAAATTATTGATTTTCATCACGCCTACGATCGTGAATATCGACGATCCTTACGACTTCGCCATGGTGGATAACTTGCAGCATATTCAAGATCTCCAGCAGCGGGGCGCGACTAAGTTCATCGAGACTACGGTGGATGAGAAGTTCCTGGATTGGAGCAATGAAGACAAGAACGAACAGGAAGCCGTCCAGGAAGCCTTGCAAAAAGGCGGTGAAAAAAGCGTCTCCACGGCGAGCCAATCGAAAACGCAGAATGGGAAGCGAGTCGGCAGCAAGACTAAAACAACGAAAGAAAAAGCGCCCCCTGCAAAAGAACAAATGGAAAATGGGATTATCCGGACGTATTCCGATAAATCGTCCAATCGATAATCCGCCTTTAGGAATCTCCGTCCAATAGATTTAAAAGAATAGCACCGGCCATCACCGGCGACGCGATTCGACGAGCGCATAGGGCGGAATCCGCAAAAATCGGGAGAGACCGGTGGATGGGAGGAAGGAGGATGGAGGAGTATTTTTATTTCGCTTACGGCATCCATATGGATCCCCGCGAATTGGCCAAATTGTCGATTCGCGTCCGTTCCTATACGCCTTGCGTATTGGATGGCTACCGTCTTGCCTTCAATGTTTTGTTCGACGAATTATTCCGTTTCGAACGCTGTGGATTGGCCAATATCGTGCCTGACGCAGGCTGCCGAGTGGAAGGGGCGCTGTATCGAATCAACGAAGAGGAATTGGCGAAGTTGGATGAAGAAGCAGGAGTCTCTTCTTTGAAATATTACCGCAAGCAAGTGCGGGTGAATTGCGGCGGCGAAACCGTTTTGGCGTTGACCTACGCCGCCTGGCCCGATGTTACCGCTCAGGGACTATTGCCCAGCGGAGACTATTTGAAGCGCGTGATCTCGGCGGTTCGGCGGAATAAGGTTTCCCGCGATTTTCGCGTCTGGCTGGAAAGCCACCCCACCGTCCGTTGAGCGGAACACTTTAATCCCAACCACAGTCAATCCGCTGTTAAAACGGCGGGCTAGTGACGTTTGCCCCTTTAAAGGGGCATTTAGAATAGCCTTTCAAGGCTGGGTGTTTATTCTCATCCATTGTTCTCATTATATTGTATTCCATGTTTTTTAAGAAATTGAATAAATTCCTCTTGAAAAGTCTGCGTTCGATGATGATATTCTTGATTGGCAATATATTCCTTAGTTTTCTTAATTTGTGAAATCCCAATGCTGAATGCCCCATAACCGTCCTGCCATGTAAAATAACTTTTTTCCGGATAAGTCTTGTGAATCCAATAAGTTGATCCTCCTTTAATCAGTTGCGCCGCTTTGGATAACGATATATCGGAAGACAGGGATAGGAGAATATGAATGTGATTATCGATTCCGCCTACCGCAATAATCTTGAATTTATACTTATTCGCGATGCCTCCAATAAATTGATATAGATTATCGCGAATATTCGGCGTAATCCAAGGTTCCCGGTTTTTGGTGCTGAAAACGCAATGGATATGTTGGCTTACGAAACTATGGGACATAATCGAATATTGTCATTTCTCTATCGCTAAATTTCACCGCTATAAATACAGCCATATTCGTTCGATCCAGACTCAACCCGCCGTTAAAAACGGCGGGCTACTATCGTTTGCCCCTTTAAAGGGGCATTTGATAATAGCCCAGCCTTTCAAGGCTGGGATGGAAAAACATCCTCACTTGCCCATATCGGGAACGGCGATGCAGGGAAGTTGGCGGTATTTTTCCTTATAATCCAAACCGTATCCTACGACAAAGACATTAGGGATGTCGAAGCCGCGGAAATCGGCTTTGGGAACGCCTTCTTTTTCCGCGCCTTCCTTAACGAGAAGCACGCAGGTTTTCAGCGAACGCGGATGCTTCGCCAGGCAGCGGTCCCAGGCGTAGGCGAGGCTGGCGCCGGTGTCGAGGATGTCTTCAACCAACAGCGCGTGGCGTCCTGCGATTTCCGGAAAAGGCAGCAGATATTCCTGAACGCCGCCTTGAGGCGACGTCTTGCCCCGGTAACTGGACAAGTAAAGAAAACCGATCTCCACGTCCAGGTGAAGTTCTTTCATCAAATCGGAGAGAAAGACGATGGAGCCTTTCAATACGGAGATCAGGACAAGTTCTTCGCCTGCATATGCGCGGTCGATCTCCTCCGCCAGAGCGGCGACGCGTTGTTGCAATTCGGCGCGGGAAATAAGTATTTCCTTGATGGGCGGCGTCATGGCGTTGCCGACGAAGGAAGAGGCGCAGCGGCGGGAGAATTTATGGGGATGGGAGCGGCGCTGGGGACTTCCGCTTTCGCCGTGGAGATTTGTTGAATCAACTGGCGAACCTTGATCTGCTTGTTGTCGATCAACAGCGATTGCTTTAAGTATTTCTGCGCTAAAAGAACCTGGCCCCGGCGGGCGTAAAGCGTGGCGAGGAGGTTATAGAGCGCAGGATTGCGAATGGCGATATTTTGAGTGGATAGTTCTTCTTCCGCTTCCATCGCCTGGTTGAGGGCTTCATTTTCGCGATGGGCGGCGAAGAGCATTTCCGCATATTCCACCTTATTCCAAGGCGCAGCGTTGGGGCAGGCGTTGGCGCGGGTGAAGGAACTTTCCGATTCGCCGAACCGGAGCAGGATCATTTCCGCTCTCCCCGCCAAAGACCAGGCGTTGGCGTCCTGAGATCGCTGCCGAGTCAATTCATCGGCCAATTCCTTGGCTTTTAAGGCGTCGCCGAGAGCAAGATAGCTTTCGGCGATTTGCTGAAGGGTTTGGGGCGATTGAGGCTTTTCGTTTTCCAACTCCTGCAAAAGGATTTTCGCCTCGTCGATTTTCCCTTGCTTCAACAGGCTCAACGCCAGCGCTGCTTTGGCGGAACCGGTTTTTTCGCCTAACGATATCGCGGTCCGGAAGCATCCTTCCGCCTGGTTCCAGTCGCCAAAGCGGGAGCGGATGACGCCGTAAACCCATTGAGCGCGAGCCTGGCGAAGCCCCGTTTCGCCGAGGCGATTGAAGTAGGATAAACTTTCTTCCACGTCTCCCCTGTCCAGAGAAATTTCCGCCAGCAATAGCAGGATGGAATCGTCCGAAGGCGCTCCCGTCAACGCTTTCAGCGCCGTGTTCTTGGCGCTATTGGCGTCTCCTTCCATACGTTCGATGGAAGCGAGATTATAGAGCAGATTGACGTCTTTGGGATATTCCGCCAAGGTTTTTCTTAAGATGGATTTGACTTCGTCGATCGTTTTGTCGGCGAGCAATTTTTCCACGTCGAGAGTTCGCGCTTCTTGCGTGGGCGCGGAACAGGAAAACGATAAGAAAAATAAAAAAAAGAGGGAAAGGCTATAGGATTTATTCCCGCCGAGAAATACTGAAATGGAATTCATATTGGATTCGGTTCTTTCGTCTCGTTTGAATAATCGCCAGCGAGCGGCTAAACTCTTAATGATATAGCAGCGAATTGGATTATAGAATGATAACAAAAACCGCTCCCGGCATTATTAAATCAACGTTTTGTCCTATACGGAAGTTTTATGTCGATTCTAATCGCAAGTTTATGGCGGGAATAGCCGGAAAGGCGCCGAAGCGCCGCCGTCGAAGCGCAATTTGTTATCGATAAATTAAAAATGGAACTTATACGATCGATTCTTCTCGATACAATCCCTCGTTTAAAGCATGGTTTTTTCTATCCAGGTCTGAACGGCGGAGCCCAGGATAATTTCAGTTTCAGAAACGGATCGAAAGAATACGTATTGAACGCCCGCGAACGCGCATGCGGTCTCTTGGGCATTCGGCATGAGCATTTGACGCACGTCTACCAGGAGCATGGTTCGACGATTTGGAACATCGGTCCTGCCCAACTCGGAGCGGGGGCCATGAATGGAGAAGGCCAGGCGGGACGGGGGGACGCCATGATCGCCCAAACGCCCGAAATTCCTTTGGCTATCCTGACGGCGGATTGTCTGCCCATTTTCTTCGCGCATGGTTCCGGCCAGGTCGTTGGATTAACGCACGCCGGGTGGCGCGGAACCGTGGAGGCGATCGCCCGGAAAACGGTCGAACGGTTGGCGCGAGATTATGGTGTTGCGCCGGGGGAGCTTTTTGTCTGGATCGGACCGGGAATTTGCGGCGAATGCTTCGAGGTGGGCGAAGACGTATGGCGGATTTTTGAAGAAGCGTGGGGAAGCGTGAACGCCGGATTTCATCTCCAGCGGCGAGCCATCGATTTGAAAGAGATCAACCGCCGTCAACTTGTTATGGCGGGCGTAAAAGAAGAAAATATCGAGACGGCGCTGCAATGCACAATGTGCGATCACCGGTTTTTCTCGTACCGCCGGGATGGGCCCGGCATAGGACATAATCTGGCGGTGATTCAAAGAGGCCGTTTATGAATTCCAAAACGCCTAAACAGGAAGTAATACTCAACGGAATCCTCCAAGAGGAGGTGGCGAAGTATTTTCATATCTGCTTCTATCTCGACGACGAAGGGCCGGATTTGGAAAATGCCGACCATTACATTTTCATTCCCAAGCCGGTGTGCCGCATTCTGGACGATTACTCGGTCGCGATTCTCGATTGGTATGTAAAAAAGAAAAAATTGATGAAATTCATTCGGGGCCGCCATTCTTATCTCTCCAAGAAAATGCGCGGCGAGTCCGCCATCAAATGGCGCAAGCCCATTGGCGTGATCCGGCGCTGACGCCGCGTCCGCTTATTTCGTTTTATCCACTTCCGCCAAATAAATCATCGTCGGTTGCCGGGGATTGTCCGGCTTGCGGTCGCGGTTGGGAATATCCGTTTCCTGCTGCATATAATGCGTCTGGCCTGGCGGCAGCGGTCCATCGTTGACGGCGCGGATATTGGGAACGATGGGCGACGAATCGGCTATCGGTTGGATTGGGCATTCGCCGGGCTTCAGAGATAATAACTTCTCGCGAGTGAGAATCATGCAGCCTTCATTGGGTTCCGCAGTAGAGTTCGCATAGCGAATGTTCATCGTTCCATCCGGGGACAGAGAGATGCGGGGAATGGGGGGATATTGGGGGATTGTGCCTCTGCCTTCAAACCAAAATTGTTTTTTCCAATCCGTCAATTGGACGGCTTTCCAGACTCCGCCTTGCGGCGTGGCGGCGTACATTTGATTGAATCCATTTTCATCGAAGCGGGTATAGCCGATATAAGGAATTCCATTTTCATCAATGGCCAATGAACCCCCATTCATCAAGCCTTGTTTTTGCGCAATAAGATCGACAACTTCCGCGTTTTCCGGCTGAATAGGCAGCGCCAATTTCTCGCCGTTCCACTTTCGCCAGGTATATCCGCCGTCTAGGCTTTGGGCGTAATTGACGTTGAAGTTTGTCGTTACATCCGGCGTTTCCCGCCAGCACCAGGCGATGTGCAGCGTTCCCGAAGCGTCTTCGACGATGCCCCCGAAGGGATAAGCGTTGCAGTCCGGCTTAGTCAGCAGGCCGCTGATAAAGCCTTCGCCGGTTCCCGTCCATTGATGATCCTTTTCGGAATAATGAATCAAAAGGCGCATTCCCGCGCCGCTGCCGCCGTGACGGTACATGAGATGGATGGAGCCGTCATGGCGTTTCAACAGTGTGGGATAGGTTACGCGATCTTCGTATTTTCCCGTCCAAGTATGAATGGCCTGGAAGGTTTGGATGTCGCCGGGTATTTTCGTGCGGTAATACTTAAGAGAAGCGGCGTGCATATTGCCCGTGAGGTGGATTTGACCCTCCCGGTCGAGAAACATCAGGATCGTATTGTGGGTATCCCATCCCACGCGCTCGGGCAGTTTGGCGAATTCCCACTGGTTTTCGCCCAGTTTCCGCTTCGCTATGGTCATTTGATGATCGCCGTCGTAAAAGGCGAGGTATTGATACACCCCGTCGGAGATAAGGCAATGGCCGCCGTTGACCGGATGCGAGGCCAATCCTTCGGCGACGGGAATGCGGCGAATCTCTTCGCTCCAACCCGCCGCTCGCCCATGCAAGAGCAGTCCAAAAGCGGCGATGAAATATAATAATCGATAGATGCGATAATTCATGTTTATCTTCTCCTGGATCGTAATTCATAAAGAATGCCGTAAATTCGGCGATAAGGGAACCCCTCTTTTTTCATTGAATAACACTGCGAATACTCTTTCGAAATATTCGCTTTGACTCGTCCGGCGATTCCCCCTACAATTACGAACGCCAATTAATTTTCACGAAAGCTAAACTCATCTCGTAAAACAAAATCCTAAACTTAAGACGGAGGTTCTTCGACTTGAACAATCAGCGGCTCGCCTTCGATGAACCGCAAGGGATTGTCCAACATTATATCTTTCATCTTCTGCCCCTCTTGCCTCTCGCCGCCATATTGGCTTTTGGATTCGGTGTTGGCGCATTTCCCATATTGGCCATGTTGGCGGCGGCTATATTCATCGACGCCGATCATCTGTTGGATTATGTCTTGGAAGTTCCATTCAAGGAGTGGAAATGGAGAGCAGCCTTGCGCGGGGATCATTTCCCCTCGGCGAGTCATGCTTATGTCCTTTTTCACGGTTATGACGAAGCCGTTGTATTCGGTTGGATGAGCGGCGAGATTTGGGGCGCCGCGATCGGCTGGAGTATAGCCATCGGATTAATCTTCCATATCGCCAAGGATCAGCTGGACTATTCCGGCCATCCCTTGCGATATGTTTTATTATTCCGGGCGCTGCGGGGCTTTCCCAACGATATTTTCGTCCATAGCCAGAACTGCAGGGATTAGGCGGTTTTTTCCGGTTAGCGCCGTCATGGCTAAACAAAAACGGAACAGGATTATGTTTTTTGCCTAATAATAAAAACCTACGATTCGCCTATGGAGCCTTTACCATTGACGTTTTGCCAAATTAAAAAATTCAAGGAGAAATATCATGCCTAATATGTTTCACGCCCCAATCCACCGCCGCGATTTTCTGCGCGTTTCGATGACGGCTCTCGGAACGGCCGCTTTTGGCGTTCGTTCCGCCTCGGGAGCGGAAAGCGTCCGCTGGGCTTTCGTTTCGGATACTCATGTTCCGCAAGACCCCGCCAATGAATATCGCGGATTCCGCCCTTACGATCAATTCAAAACCGCCGTCTCCCAGTTGATCGCCGCCAAGCCGGACGGCGCCGTCATCACTGGCGACTTGGCGCGGCTGGAGGGATTTCCTGGAGATTACGCCAATCTGAAAGAATTGCTGCAACCGGCGGCGGAGCAGATGCCGATCTGCCTGGCGCTGGGAAACCACGATGACCGCGAAAATTTCAATAAAGCGTTCGATCGTTTCCACGGGGAGAAGCAATCCGTAAAAGGAAAACACGTTCTCGTCGTCGATGCGCCGCCGGTTCGTTTCTTGATTATGGATTCTAATCAATATACCAACCGCGTCGCCGGCCATTTGGGCCAGGCGCAACGGGAGTGGCTGAAAGATTATTTGCAGGCCAGCGACGAAACGCCGACGCTTTTGTTCTTCCATCACACTCTGGGAGAAGGGGATGGGGAATTGCTGGACGTTATTCAACTTTTCCGCATCGTGCAGCTTTTCAAAAAAGTAAAAGCGATTTTCTTCGGCCATTCGCACGTCTACCGATATGACGTAATGGATGGGATTCATCTCGTCAATCTTCCGGCAACGGGTTATAATTTTGCCGACGCGGAGCCTGTGGGGTGGGTGGAAGCCGTCGTGAAGGCGGACGGCGGCGATTTTACCCTGCGCGCTTTCGGTGGAAATAGAGAATCGGACGGGAAGACTACGTCGTTGGCGTGGCGAGTCTGAGCAGCGAAATCGAGGAAGCGTAAGGAGCAAGTTCGATGAATTATGCCATGACGAAACGGCCCCGGCGGCTGCGTATGAATGCGCGTCTGCGCGACATGGTGCGGGAAAACCACGTACGCGCTGACGACCTGATCTATCCCATGTTCGTCACCTATCAGCTGGGAGCGAAGATTCCTATCTCCTCCATGCCGGATAACTACCAATGGGGCATAGACCGATTGACCCAAGAATGCATGCGCATCGAACAGTTGGGCGTTCCCGCCGTTATCCTTTTCGGCATTCCGGAAGAGAAGGACGAGATGGGGACGCAGGCGCATAGCGCCAGCGGGGTGATTCCGCGCGCGGTGGAAGCAATCAAGAAAGCCTGTTCTTCCCTGATCGTCATGACGGACGTTTGTCTCTGCGAATACACATCCCATGGCCATTGCGGCGTACTGGACGGCGAGACGATTCTCAACGACGAAACCGTGGAAATCCTATGCAAAGAAGCCCTGGCCCATGCGCGGGCGGGCGCCGACGTTATTGCGCCGTCGGATATGATGGACGGGCGCGTGGGCGCTATCCGCTCCGCGCTGGACGGGGCGGGATTCGCCTATACGCCGATTCTATCCTATGCCGTTAAATATGCGTCGGGATTCTACGGCCCCTTTCGCGACGCGGTGGAATCAGCGCCGAAATTCGGCGATCGCCGTTCGCACCAGATGGACCCGCCCAACCGCCGCGAAGCGTTCCGCCAAGCGGAATTGGACGTTCAGGCGGGAGCGGACATCATCATGGTCAAACCGGGATTGCCCTATCTCGACATTGTCCGCGATATGCGCGATCGTTTCGATTTGCCCATCGCCGTATATAATGTCAGCGGCGAGTTCGCTATGGTCAAAGCCGCCGCGCAAAAAGGCTGGATCGATGAGCGGCGCGTCGTGATGGAAGCCATGATGGCCTTCAAGCGCGCCGGCGCCGACATGATTCTGACCTATCACGCTCCCAATGTAGCGCAATGGCTGAAAGAGTAATAATGGTGGGCCGCGCTTCGCTTTGAGCCTATCCTACACAGCTTTGAATATCTATTTTTTTTTGATAAGGAGACGCAAAAGATGTCCATCAGCCGAAGAAATTTTATTGCAAGTGGAGCCGCCGCAGGCGCGGCGATGATGACGGGAGCGTCCAAAGCTTCCGCCATCGAAGTTAAAGGCGTCGATAAGAACGGAAAAGGCGTTTTGAATTTATCTTCGCAAGACGGCGTCATTCCGGGGAAAACGCTGGAAGAAAAACTCGATAAGATGGAAAAATGGGGCTTCGTTGGCGTCGAGTTTTGGGGCGGCAAACTTTGGGAAAGAGTGGAGCAAATCGAATCGGCGTTGAAAGGCCGCTCCATCCGCGTCAGCGCCATCTGCGCTGGATTCGACGGCGCGCCCGCCGCTCACGAACCCAGCGAACGCAGGCGGGCGGTGGAGAGCATCAAGAAGATTCTTCCCGCCGCCGGCGAATTGGGCTCCACGGGATTAATCATCGTACCCGCGTTCAACAGCCAGACGTCTCTCGGCGTTGTTGGGGCGCGCTACGTCTTTATGGATATCGCGAGCGAACTGGGCGACGCCGCCAAAGCGGCGGGAACGCGTATTCTCCTTGAACCGTTGAATCGCGGCGAGAGCTGGTATCTGCGGCAACTTTCGGACGCCGCCGCCATCTGCAAGGAAGCCAATAATCCCGGCCTTTGCATGATGGGCGACTTTTATCATATGGGCGTCGAGGAGCCGTGCGATTACGCCGCTTTTATTTCTTGCAGGAACTATGTGCATCACGTCCACTTGGCCAGCCGTCCTCACCGCAAGCAGCCCGGCTACGATCAAGGCGACGACTTCCGTCCCGGCTTTCGAGCGTTGAAAGAGATCGGCTATCAGGATTTTTGCAGCCTGGAATGCGGCATCGAAGGCAAGCCCGACGAAGAGATTCCCAAAGCCGTCGCATTTCTGCGCCAGCAGTGGGAAGAATCCTGAGAAATTAGAATTTCATGCATCGAATTCCCGATCCTACCCATTGGCCTTCCGAGTGGATCAATCGGATTGTGCAAAACGACGCGCTGCGCGCTCTTCGGCAATTGCCGGACGAGTGCGCGGCGCTGGCCGTTACCAGTCCGCCTTATTGGAACGTCATCGACTACAGCGTCGATGGTCAAATCGGACATAGCGAGTATGAGCAATATATAAACGACTTGCTGCCCGTGTGGCGCGAAGCCTGCCGCGTACTCATTCCCAACGGCAAGCTGGCCATCGTTGCGCCTATCATGCCCATTCCCAAAAAAGTCATCAACGAGCAACATACCCGCCACCTGAAAAACATTAGCAGCGATATCGAGCATTCCATCCTCGGCGCCATCCCGGAATTGAAGCGCTTCAGCCTGTTCATCTGGCAAAAGCAGACAACGGAAAAGATGTTCGGAAGTTATCCTTATCCTCCCAACATCTACGAAGACAACACCATCGAATTTATCAACGTCATGGTCAAGGACGGCGTCCCACCTTCCATCCCCAAAGAAGCGAAGGAGCCAAGCAAACTAATCCAGGAGGAATGGCGCAATCTTACCATGCAGGTCTGGCCCATCTACCCGGCGGACGTGAAGCGCTCCGGCGGCCATCCTTGTCCTTTTCCCGTAGTTTTGCCCCAGCGGTTGATTCTGATGTATACCTTTCGCCGCGCGCCGGAAGCTGATTTTGCGGGCGATATTGTGCTCGATATGTTCAATGGAACCGGCGCTACATGCCTCGCCGCCAACGCTACAGGACGCAATTACATCGGCATCGACCTCAACCAAGAGTATTGCAACGCCGCTCAAGCGCGAGTGCGCGTCGAAGCCGTGGATTTCTATAACATCCTCCTGGAAGGCGCCAAAGTCAAAAAGCCCCGCAACAGCCGCATCGTTCAACCGTTTTTGGACGAGTGCCTTTAAAATTCCGCAGGAAGAATTCCGAACTGCATTTGCCTGTTCTCCGATAGAAAGTACACTGATTCTTTAAAAAAACTTGCAGGCATTATGAGGAAATGTGAGTTCAAAAGGATATTATTACAATCATATCGGTCATTTACGGCGGGATCTGCGTAACGCCATTCCCGCGGATATTCTGCGGCAATGGCATCGGCCCGCCGCGTGGAAGCATTTCGCCGTATTATTGCGGCAGCTGGCGATCGCCGCCGCCGCGATAGGGATTATTCTGCGGTTCGATTCATTTTTGTTATGGCTTCCCTGCTCGATCGTTTTAGGATTTATTGCATTTGATTTTACGGTGTTGCTTCATGAAGTAGTACATCGAGCCGTGTTCGCCAAGAATCGTCCTCGCTACCATGCGTTGTTAGGCTGGCTTTATGCGCTGCCTAGCGGCATCTCGCGGACGCAATTCACGCGATGGCATCTCGATCATCACGCCGAACTAGGTTCATGGACGGATGATCCCAAACGAGCGCATTTGACGCCCAAAATCGTCAAACGCTGGTACAAGTTTCTCTATATGACGCCTGCGCTTTTCCCCATCTATTTCCGCGCCGCCGCGCGCGAAGCGAAAAAATATCCAGCCTATTTACAGAGGAAAATAAAATTCGAACGCGCCGCAACGATTTTACTTCATCTTTCCGCGATGATCGGATTGATTGCTTATGGGGGAGCGGGACTTTTCCTAAAATTATACGCGATTCCCTATTTTTTCGTTTTTCCTATTGCATTTACTATTAACCGCATTGGGCAGCATTACAACATCAATCCCAACAATCCCGCCGCCTGGTCTACGTTAATGAAGGGCCATTGGTTTTGGGATTTCGTCTATCTCAATTCGAACTATCATTTGGAGCATCACTATTTTCCCGGCGTCCCTTTTTACAACCTTCCGAAACTGCAAGCGCATTTGCATTCATTTTACGAAAGACAAGGAATGACGTATCAAACCTACGGCCAAGCGCTCTACGGTTGGTTCGTCGAAAATCGTTATCCACATACGGATTGGAGAGTCTCCCCGGCTGACGCCGGGGAGGAGCGCGGATAAGGTTTTCAGAGGCGAATTGCAGGACTCATCTATTTGTTTTCTTGTTAGTTTTAACTGCTAATTTCCATAAAGATTATCGCACAAATAGAATTCGTCCAGTAAATATCATTTTGAAAATTTCCAGAATCCTTAGCGAATGAAAGCGAATATTTTTTTTTCTTACATACATACATTGGCTTGGCAAGGCGGCCCATCGGCAGGTTTCGCGCATTTCCCGCATATACCGGCGATAGAGCCAACGGGCGGCGGAATCGATGGTCAAGCCGAAGGGATGCAGTTTGGGATCGCACATCCAGCGGTTTAGTACTTTCAATCCGTGATAATGATAAAAAATCAATGGCGCTTCGTCGACGGTTATTGGCTGATGGTTTAAATCCAATGTATAGTTGCCAAGATTCCATGGCGCCAGCCCCGCTCCTTTGTGCTGCAATACGGCGGCGCCGTTGAATCGCTGGGGCCAATCGTCCAGATATTTTTGGTCGGCGAATTTTCCATCCTCCAATCGGTCGTAGCACCATTCGTTGCAGCGGTCTCTCCACCATTGCAAACAATCTCGAGCATTTGCATCATTGCGGAAAATTATAAGGCCGACATTGTATTTTCCCCATTCTTCCAACGATTTCAGCGAATCGGGAAACCGATGTTCGCAGATCAATATCGAACGATCGGCGAATTCCTGAAAAATCGGTTCCGGAGAATTGAAAAAGAATAGATCGGCGTCAACGTAAGCAATAGACTCGATGGAAGGCCATTTCTTAAGAATGTATAATGGCAGGGAAGGAGAGCAGGTGAAATAATATTCGATCAACGAACGATTGCCTTTCGCCGTCCATAGCGCTTCGTCGTTTTGTTCGAATTCTTTTTGGGGGATCACGATCAGATTCGACAAACGCAGCGATCGAAGAAATTCCGCCGTGTATTCGTCGAAGCATAAAACATACAATTGAAATTCCGTATTCGTCTTGGCTAACGACCGGTAAAGCGTCAATCCGGGAACTAAAAAATTCTTATCGAAATACGTGCATAAATGGCGCATGGGATTTATCGGCTCAACCAGGATAGGATCGTTTCCGTTATATAATGCAATTCATCATCCGTTAGTTCGGGGTACATGGGCAAACTTAGTATTTTAGACGCGATAGATTCCGTATGATTCAGGGGCAGAGCCATAGGATAACGTTTTTGATACGCCGGTTGGAGATGGACGGGCAATGGATAATGGATGGCGGTTCCGATTCCTTTTTCCTGAAGATAGTTTTTCAACTCGTCTCGACGATCTACTTGGATGACGTATTGATGATAAACATGAACGGCGTTTGGCTGCATCGCAGGAAGAAGGCAGCGCGAATCGGCGAGACGTTGGTTATAATATTCGGCGATGGCGTTGCGGCGCTCGTTGGCGGCGCGTAAATGCTTTAATTTCACGCGCAATATAGCGGCCTGCAATTCGTCGAGCCGGGAATTCATCCCCGATTCTTCGCTGACGAATTTCTGCTTCCAACCATACTCGCGGAGGCTTCGAACTCTAGCCGCTAATTCCGCATCGTTCACGGCGACTGCGCCGCCGTCTCCCAATGCCCCCAGATTCTTCGTGGGATAAAAACTGAACGCCGCCAGATCGCCCCACGTTCCCGTCATGCGGTCTTGGAGAACGGCGCCGTGGGATTGAGCGCAATCTTCGATTACGAAAAGGCCGTATTTCTTGGAGATTTCTAGAATCGCGGGCATATCGGCGGGATGGCCGTAAAGATGAACGGGGATGATGGCTTTGAACTTGCAGGAAGAACGATTTGCTAGAGATTGAACAGTCTTTTCCAGATGTTCCGGATCCATAACATACGTTTGCAAATCGATGTCGACGAAAACGGGAGCGGCGCCGCTGCGTTCGATGGCGGCAGCCGTCGCCGTCGCCGTATGGGAAACTGTTATAACGGAATCGCCTATACCCACGCCGCAAGCGCGCAGGGCTAAGTCCAGCGCGTCGGTGCCGTTGCCCGCTCCAATGGCGTAATTCGCGCCTAGGAACGAGGAAAATTCCTTTTCGAAACTATCGACTTCCTGACCGAGGATATACCATCCACTGTCTAAGGTGCGATGGATCGCATCATCAATTTCATTTTTATGAGCAAGATATCCCGCTTTGGGATTGGTTTGCAATATCAAG
The DNA here is from genome assembly GCA_040755155.1 of Candidatus Omnitrophota bacterium. Classification (NCBI taxonomy): domain Bacteria; kingdom Pseudomonadati; phylum Candidatus Omnitrophota; species Candidatus Omnitrophota bacterium. The sequence goes on from JBFMBP010000134.1 coordinate 37,454, forward strand.
ACGACTCTCCAGTTATTACAAGTAATACGGTAAATTCTGGCGATAAAATTCAACGGTTTGCGACAATCCTTTTTGTAATGGGGTTTTTGGATTCCAATGCAGCATGGATTGTATGTATTGAAAGTTGGAATAATAGTCGCCGATGTCGATGCGTTTGCGTTCCTCCGGAAAATCGCGCAAAAGATATTCTCCTCCCCCAGCCGCTGCAATTAACATTTCCGCTAGGGATTTGAGACAGATGACGCCATCCCCGCCGAGATTCATGATTTTACCATAGGCGTTTGGATTCGTGGCCGCTAGAAGAAAAGCATCGACGGCGTCGTCGACGTAAGTGAAATCGCGTAGTTGCTCGCCGCCCCAAACCTCGAAAGGCTTTCCCTCCACAACATGCTTGATCCAAACGCCTAAAAACGTTTGGCGCGCATCTTTAATTCTCATGCGCGGGCCGTAAGTATTCGTCAGGCGCAAAGCGCAGGCGCGGACGCCGTAGACATTGTTATAAAGAATGTGATATTGTTCGCCCGCCATTTTGTTTACGCCGTTGACATCTACCGGACGCAAGAGATGTTTTTCGTCGACGGGCAGATAATCCGGTTTGCCATAAATTTGCCGCGTACTGGCGAAGACAATCTTGATGTTGGGATTAAAATGTCGGCACGCTTCCAAAATCGCCAGTTGCGCCATGCAGTTGATTTCCATGTCGGCGAAAGGATCGCGCATGGAATCCAAATGGCTGGTTTGTCCGGCAAGATTGAAAAGATAGTCTTTGCCTTGCACCAAATAGCGCAGCCCATGCCGATCGCGTACATCGGAGATATTGACGCGCACGCGATCCTCGATTCCGTCGATGTTGAATATATTGCCGCCGTATTCGGGGATAAGGCTGTCGACCAGCGTTATGTCCGCCCCTAACGCCAACAAGCGGCGGGCCAGGTTGGAGCCGATGAAGCCCAGGCCGCCGGTGATTAAGACTTGGCGATGATGAAATGCCGAAGAATAATTGTTCATAGTCTTTTCTATTTGTCAGGAAGCCGGTTTTATCGCTTCCATGTATATGGAATCAGGTTTGATAATAGTCCCATCCGCCAATATATCCAGATGATACTCCTGCCAATGTAAAATTCTACTTGTATTGGCTTTTTGTTGGATAGGATGGCAAAAACCGGTCTCCTGCAATAATTTAGAAAGCGAATAACGATCGTACAACCAATGATGCGTTTCGCCGGAAAGGCGAAAAAGGCCGATTTCAAGCGCCCGGCGTTGGCGGGAATCGAGAAGCGCCCTCAACAAAAACCGTTTGGCGAGAGAGGAAAAACGCTTCGGCGCATTTCTAACAAACCTGATAATACGATGAGCGAAAGAATCGTTAGCGGATAAGATTCTTTGCCGGCTATTCCGCGTTTTCGAATGCATCATTTCGATAAGAGAACGGCCTTCCTCGCCGATGCGCTCCAAAATGAACGATTCGTTGGGAATAGGATTATTCTTAAGATAATTCGCCATCTCGCCGCCGCTAATTTCACGCGTCATCTGATCCAGCAATTCGATTGTTAGCCATTCGTAGTCGTCGCCGTTGGCGGCGTCTCCCGCTAAGGCTTTTTCCAATTTTTCTAAATATTGCCTGGCGATTCGCTCCATATCCGGCGTGGCGATGCGGATGACGCCCCCCGGTTTCAAGACGCGAAAGCATTCTAGCAAGCAAAAGCGAGCATCGCTGCGCCGCAAGTGTTCGAGCATGTGCGAATGATATACGGCGTCCATGCTTCCATCGCCGAAAGGGATGCCCTGGCTTAAGTCATACGCGATTACATTCGGATCGCGCGACGCAAGGTCGATGTTAATCCAATCGGGATGATAGCGCTTCCCGCAGCCTAGGTTCAATAAAGTTTTATCGGACATCGCCATTCCGATTTATCGATCGACAATTCGACAAACGTAAGTTTTCAATTCCGTGGGCTTTCCCATAATGGATTCAAGATTGTAAGGCATGTTCTTCAACTCATGACGGATAACAAATCCATATTGACAAAACAAATGTTTTAGTTCGTCCTCGTTAAAGATTACTTCAATCGTTGGTTCACCGTAAGCGTCTTTTCGCAAGAAAGAAGTTTCCTTTTGACGAATCACGGGCACGGCGTGAAAAATGCACCAGGATTTAGCGGCGCGATGGCTCTCTTCGATGGCCTTGCGGTAATCGTGCAAGTGCATAAGCGCCGTACCTGAAAGCAATACGTCGCACATTTTATTTTGGAAAGGCAATTCCATGCCATCCCCGATTAGGAAATGCGCGTCAGGATAGTTTTTATGGCCTGTAGAGACCATAGCGAGAGATATATCCATCCCGATATAACGAAAAGGCTTTTGCCAAAGCGTGGATAAGACTTCGTAATTCCAACCGCTGCCGCAGCCGATCTCAATAACGAGAGGATTATCGACATCGACCATTTCCATCGCTTTAGCTAGCGCCTTAAAATCGTCGCGAGGATTCCCTTTACGCATTTCCTCAAGGAGCGGCGCAAAGGCGTCTTCTTGCCTTTTCGCTACTTCGGGATTGCGCCATCCCGGCGATGAGGCCAAATCGCCCGCATCGGGGACGATTTCGTAATGAGCGGAGACGGAAATCTTTTTATTTTCGCCGAAAACCGGCAGCCAACGCCGGATGAATTGGCGAAGTCGAACAGGCAACGCTTTACGAAGGATCGCTTTTACATAATCAGACATATTGTTTCACGAGCCGAACATATTCTTCCATGCGTTGATAGTATGTATGTTCCCGCAGCGTGCGCGCCTGGCCCGCTGCGGCGATTTCCTTTCGTTCCTCTTCGCGTTTCATATAATATTCGATCTTTTCCGCGCATTCGTTAACGTCGCGATAGACTACCACTTCTTTTCCCGGTTCGAAATGATCGGCGATATTCTCTTTCCAGTCCGTCAACAACATCGCGCCGACGCCCGTCGCTTCGTAAAGACGCATATTATTCGCATAATTCTCGGCGGAGTCGATATGATGATTGATAACGATTTTGGCGTCGGCTAGAATCTCGTACATATCCAGCGCCCAAGCCTGCCCGCGATGGATTTTCTTTAAGGGCGAATCGGGAGACAATTCGTCCGCGCCGTATCCCCACCAATCGAAGCGAACCTTTTGCGCCAGCGATTCGAAAAAGCGGATGCGTTCCTGATGCGCTCGGGACATGCCGCCTACAAAAACGGCGCCGTATCTCTCCACGCGGCGCAGACGCTGCAAGACTTTCGGTTCGAATCCTAACCTGAAATAAGCGCTGCGCAGACCGGCGTCTTTGAAACGTTGTACGTAATGGGGAAACGAAGAGAGCATCAGATCGTAGTTGGAAAAATCCGCGATATTCGCATAGGGAGAAGCAATCTGCGCAGTTATCAAACGAACAAAGGGCCGGATATCCATAAGAAAGACGGGGCGGATCAACTCAGGATTTTGGAAATGAATAACATCAAGCCGGTAGGATTTCACTTGTTCCAACAGAATCGGATAAAGCCATTCCCTTCGAAGCCAAGGGATAGGAAAAGGTCCTATTTTGCGGCGTTCAAAATTCCAAGATGTTTTCACTCCGTTTTCTTTAGCCCATTGCAACTGCATTGGCTTGCAATTCATGGCGATATCTTTGGCTTCGAATCCCAACTTTTGCAGATTGAGGGAATAAAAATCCGCCGAGCCGAAGCATTGATCCATTAATGCGCAATGCTGGTGATCGTAGCATTCATCAAGCAAATTCGGATGTTGTCGATAGAACTCGTCAAGAAAGATGGAATAGTAAGAGTCAACGATAAGAAATTTCATGAATAGGCTTTACCCAACGCGCAATCAATGAATGACTGTTTTATGTGAAATGGCAATATATATATTGCAAAAGGGAAATAAAGCGTAACGCCGCCTGTCATCCAACTTGCAATACAACGATCATATTTTTGCGTATGTATAATGTAAAAAAAGTTATTTCCCCGGCGCGACGCGATTGACAAGTTTTCCGATGCCTTCCACTTCGACTTCCATCACGTCTCCCGCCCGCGCGGGCAGGGCTTTCGTCGTTCCCGATAAGATAACGTCGCCGGGATCGAGGCTGAAGACGCGGGAGAGATCGCTGACGATCTTTTCCGGCGTATAGATCATGCTCGATGTATTATGTTCGTAAATTTCCTTTTCTCCCGTATCGGCGTGGGTAACGATCAATGTCCGTTTGCGGTTATTCCAATCCACGCCGCGATGGATGAAGGGGCCGTAGGGCGAGAATTGATCGCCATGCTTCAGCGAAGCAGGCAGCAGCGTTTCCGGTTGATCGAGCGGCTCGCCTTGGATGCGGTGGTAGGATGTCGGATCGCCGACGATGTCGTTGGCGGCGGCGTAGCCGAAAATCGCCGCTTTGGCTTCTTCCAGCGAGGCGTTTTTTACGCGCTTGCCGATAACGATGGCCAGTTCCGTCTCCACTTGCAGTTCGTCGAGAGAGGCGGGAAGAACTACGTCTTCGCCAGGGGACGCGGCGGTGGTGGAAGGCTTCATAAACCAACGCACGGTTTTAAAAGGCGTCTTGCCGCCTTCCCAGGCTTCTTTATAGGTTCCCGACATGCCGATGATTTTTTTCGGTTCGCTGGGATGAAGCAAACGGACTTTATCCAATGCGTCCGTCTTGCCGGTGGCTTTGCCGCCGTCCCAAGGCGCCCGCGAAAGTTGATGGATCGTATTGCCATCTACCTGTCCGTAGAAAACCTTGTCCTTCAATTGGTAACGGCAAAAAATCTCTTCGCTAGCAGCGCGAAAAGCAGCAAAGCAGAGAATGATTAAGGAAATCGATAGCAAGCGGCGCATATTCGAATACCTCCTGAAATGAAAACGTCGATTTTTTGAGCCTCTTGCAACACTCCATAATTCCTCCCCCAAGCTTGGGGGAGGTTAGGAGGGGGTTGCTTTAAGTTTAACATAATCAACCCCCCTCTAACTCCCCCCAAGTTTTGGGGGAGAATTTAAAAGCGAATTTTATTAATTTTGCAAGAGCCTCATTTTATAAAGTTAAAAACCAATAAGGGATTCTTACCGAACTAGACTCGAAAAAAAAGGCTTATCCCATAAAAACAAAACTCCCATCGATTCTTTTTTATAAAGAAAGCAAATATTCGATGAGATCGGAAAACTCACGTTCTGTTAGGCGCGATGTGCGCCCGTGTTGGTCATTGCGATTATAGGCCGTAAAAACATCGCGCAAATTCGCCGCCGCGCCGTCGTGCAGATAGGGCGCCGTGCGCCATAGTTCGATCAAGGCGGGCGTATCGAAAGCGCTGCGCTTGTCGAATTCTCCCTTAGTTCCTACGGCGTACGCTTGCAAATTCGTAAAATAGGGGCCGTTGTGGCAAACGGCGCAGCCGACATCCTCGCGGAAAAAAATTTTCTCTCCCCGTTGCGCCGGTTCATTGAGATTTCCATTCACGAGATAAGGGCTGGGCAGAGGCTTCATCGCTTGGAGATATTCGTCGATCGCCGCCGCGTCCGCTTCGGGACGCTCGGAGAATTGGATATGCCGGATGCCAGAGCGTACGGCGGCTTTGGCGTCGGTGCGGACGCCCTCGCTCATAACGGGCGGGGTTTCGAAAGTCAGGAGCATGCTTTTCGTGTTTTTGGGATTGCCGACGCCGTCGTTGAGCAGATCCCAGTTCAAACCGTCGGAACGTCCGCCGGGATGGCAACTGGAACAACTTTGCCAATGTTGAAAACAGAGAGAGGCGTCATGAAAATTGATTTCCCCTTGACGGGCGGGGGTTATCGGAGGTTGAGGACCAAGGGAAATATTCTGCGTTGGTTTTTTTCCGTCCGGCCGGATATCGATCATCGAGAGATCGCCGGAGAAATAATTCGCCGTAATGGCTTTGGAACCTACGGCGATCAACTCTCGCGGACCTAACGCCTCGATGGCAATACGGCGGCGGAAAGGAGCGATGAAGGATAAATCGTTAGGGACGTCCGCCGCCGTTTTCGAAGCGGCAGGATATTCCGTTTTGGGAGCATCTTCGCGGCGGCTGGGCATGGCTTGCAACTTTTGCAGCAGCGCGGGGGCGTCGATGACGCTCAATTCATGCGTCCCGGCATGGGCGATGCAGAGAAATGCGCCGTCCGCCGAACAAGCGGCGCCCCAAGGATTGGCGGCGCCGAGATCAATGTCGTCCAAGAGGACGGTATTGAGGATAGATGTTTTCTCTACGTCGATGATGGTTAGGGCGTTAGTGTTCATCCAACCGCGATCCAACTGCGTTGTGGGCATTTGGAAGCGGGCGAGGATGTGGGTCAGAAAAATATAACGCCCGTCGGGGGATAAGCAGAGGCTGCGCAAACTGGTACTGCCGTTGGGCAACGCAATCTCGGCTATAGTTTTGCGTTCGGCGGCATCGATAACGCTGACTTTCGCGGCGATGAAATCGGCGTTGGAAGGTCCGAAGGGCAGATGATTGGCGACGAAAAGGCGCTGGCCATCCCGCGTCAAAACGGCGCTGACCGGCTCGCGGATGACAGGGAAGCGCGATATTTCCTTTTTTTCTTGCAGATCGATAATCGATACGTCGTTGTTGAATTGGTTGCAAACATACAACCATTGGCCATCGGGACTGACGACGGGAGAACAGGCGCCATAACCGGCGGGGATCGCCTCTACGATGCGTTGTTTTTTTGTATCGAGAATGCATACGCTTCCACCCGATGCGGCGCAAGTAATATAAAGAAATTCGCCATTGGGAGATAAGGCCAAGCCTGTCGGTTCCGCGGGGAGAGGAATGGAGGCGCACAGCGAATAGTCATCCAATTTGATAAGCGCGATTTGGTTGACTCCGCTTTCCGCCGCATAGAGAATGCCGCTTTCATTGCTTGCGGCTAACGCAACGGGGGAACGGAAAATCGTAGATTCGCCGACAGCATTATGGATCAATGAATACAAAAAAAAGACGTTGATAAATAAGATGGAATAAACCGTTCTCTTCATGCGCTTGTTTCTTTCCTTGCCGAAAAAATAGTAAAAGAGAACCTCGTTAATATTTGTTTTCCGATTTGATTGTTTTATCGTTCAACAGCAAACGGCGCACTTCCGCTTCCGTTTTTATTTGGACTAAATATTTTTCTTGTTTCTTCAAATTTTCTTCCAAGAGACTGGCGTCGGGTTGATCCATGCGCGGCCTTTTGGCTAACATTTCTTGGCCTTTATGGATAATTGCCAATGCTTTTTCGTAGTCTGCCGGATTTTTATCCCTCAATCTAGCCAGGCAGCGGCTGTATTCGGGCTGAGAAAAATCGACCTGCGATCCATTCAATTCCGAGCTGATATCGCCAACGTTGACGCCGGTGAGGCGGCGCAGTTCTTCCAAATGCGCGTCATCGAGAGGCGAGCGGCCAAAGGCGTTGTTGGGGTAAACGCTGGCGTATGAGCCGTAGTAAGGCGTGTTGAGATCGATCCAGGTTATAACGCGGTCGAAACTTTCCTTGTCGACTTGGACGCCGTGATGCTCACCGCGTAGAACATCGGCCAGGCGGCTGCGATGCGATCCCCAAGAATAGGGAGGAAGCGCTTCGGCGGGGCCGTCTTCCACAGCTTTGACCAATAATTTCGGCGCGCCTGCAGGATCGGGAAACCAGCGCAGTGCGGATTTGGTTTTCAGTTCAAGATAGGAATTGTTGAAGGCCAATCCCAAGCCGCCGGATAGATTCAACCGCTCGCCCGCCTCCTTGCCGTAATCGTGGCAACGAATGCAATAGCGGTCGAACACGGGTTGAACTTCCGTAAGATAATTGAACTCGCGCGGCGGGCCATACCACGATTCGATGCGGCTAGGATCGCGACGCAGAGCGAGGGGGTAGCCGCGATTTTCCGCCGTGGTCAGGCGGTTGTCGTGGCAGCCGATGCAGCCCGCCGTCTCGCCGGGTTGTACCATCGTCCCACTGCGCATACTTTGGATCATCATTCCCTTTTCATCCAACAATTGAAAGAAAACGAAAACGTCAGCGGGAACGGCGAAATAGGCCGAGCCGTCCGCTTCCACGGGAACGCTGCCCAGAATGCGTTTGTTATTGGTGGAGTTGAAATTCATGGCGGGCGCTTGCGTAGCGTCCAAATTCCAATTGGGCTGCGTCCAAAAGAGTTTCACCGGCGCTTCGACGATGCGCAGCGTTTTGACGGCGCCGCGCGGAACGGCTTCCATGCCGTTTCCAGCGTAAACATTAGCGACATAGAAATAGCCATCCTCATCGGCGTAATTATGGCGCGGGGGAATAACGGGCGGACGCGGACGCGGCGTCAGCGGCATCGGATCGTAGCATCCCGCCCCTTCCTCATGCAGCAAAATTTCATTGCCGAAAATATCGAGTAGGAATAGGCCCATCCGCTCGCCTTCGATCATGCGCGAGCATAGAAAATATTTATCGGAGAGGGGATAGGGGTCTTCATATTTGATCGGCAAGCGGGTGAAATTGTCGATCTGGCCGCCCGCGGGATGATTGCGTCCCTGGCCGCCTTTGTAATCGCAATGATTGATTAGATATTCATGAATATCCTCAGGCCAACTGCGTACGACGGGCGCTTCCCCGTCCAAGCCGAAGCGGCGGTCGATGATGGCGATGGCTCCCCAAGGGCGGTCGTGGCAGGAACCGAATGTGGCGATGGCCTGCTGGGTTCCGGGAACGATGCGGGCGTCGAGGATGGCGCCCGGCGTCCAGGCGTTGTTGCCGTAATAGACGGCGTGATTGGTTCCGTCGGGATTGACTGTCCAAAGGCCGAAGGCGGGGCCGAAGTGCTTGTCCACGTATTCCCAACGCTCATAAAGGATGCGCCCATCAGGCATGAGGCTGGGATGGCCTTCGAACAACGTGTTGCGTCCTAGCTGGCGGATGAGCGAGCCGTCGGCATCCATCATGAAAAGGTTGCCCATGATATGGCGGTTGCATTGGCAATATTTCGGCTCCCGCGTAGAGACGAAAACGATCTGGCCAGTAGGAGTATAGATTGGATCGATATCAGTGAGATGGGAGCCGAACGTGAGTTGGCGCAGTTCGCCGCTTTGCCGATCGTATTCGTAAATATGATAGTCGTCGTCTTGGTTACGGCGCATGGAGAAAAGAATTTTCTTGGCGTCGAAATCGATTTCCGGATCGCGGGCCACGCCTTCGGGAAGATCGGCGATAGTCTCTATTATTCCACCCGCGCCGAAATCGATCGTCTTCAACGCGCCGCCGCCGCGAAAACTGGCCGTATTGATCTCGCCGTTTTGAAACATGGTCTCCGTGCTGTGATGATCGGGGAGATACTGCGGTCGCACGACGTAGAGAATGGGCTGACCGGTGACTAGCGGATTGGCGATTAAGGCTTCGCGCCGCAATGAATCGAAATCGGCGTTGATTTTTTCCCATTCAGCGAAATCGGCTTGATTGGCTTTCTTCTCGATCTCGCCGAGCCTAGTCAAATAATCTCTTCCTTTGGGATAGCGTTTGCCGAACGATTCCGAAAGATCAGCGACGGCCTGGCGCAGCGATGCCGCGCCATTCGTCAGAGCCGCCATCCATTCCCGGCGCTTCTTTTCGCGCTGGATGCGTTCGGCTTCAGCGAATCGCATACGCGAAGCTTCCGCGTCGATACGGCCCTCGGCGCGGAAATCGTCGAAGGTGAGATGGCCCCAACCGCCGGGATTCTTGTCTACGACGCGCAGGAAGAGTTTTTGGCCGATATAGGGATTGGCGTCCCATTCGACGCGCCGCATGGTTTCGGAATTGTCGCCATGAGCCGTTAATACTTCTTCGCCTTGTTCCATACAGAGCGCAGCATAAGTATCGGCGTTATCACCTCCGCCGATGAGGAACGAAACGGCGCCGCTAGTAAGGATAAAAACGGGGGATTCGATGACGCCGGTCATGGCGTCGTTAGGCCGACCATCGGAACATTCCAAAGTGCTGAGGAAAAACTTACCTTGCTTATTATAAGGAACATCGGGCTGATTATGGAAAAATACGCGGCGGCAGACGAGATCGTCAAATTTCCCATCGACGACTTTCCAACCTTGCAGATCGCCGCTTTCGAAATTGAAAAGAAGCGAATCGCTGGAGGCGGCGCTTAACGGTTCCAGCAAGCCAAACAATCCTCCAATAAGAATCCCCAATAGAAGCGTATTCTTCATAACCGGCTCCATAGAATGAGCATCCACTTTGTTCCAACGATTCAAGCCGATACAGCGGATTGCGGCCATTTTGATAAGTGTATACTGAACCTATAGGAAAGGGTATGGTTTGGAAGAAGGAGGCGGATATTTATCTTGTCTCCTGAAGATGGGAATAATAAAAATGTATGGAAATAGATTATCAGACAAGCACATTAGCATTTTTCAGCGGCTTCATCCACGGCGCCGCGTCTGGGTGGATTTGGAGATAGGCGACGATGCGCTCCAGACCGAGGCGGCGGAACGTATAGCCCATGCTTTCGGAGGGATTCAGTCTTTCCGCTTCGTAAAGCGAAAAGAGGGCGGCGGTTACTTTAGCCACATTCTCGCGGGGGACGGAACGCAGGTATTGCGTTTCTCCTTCCATGAGATAGCCGCCTTGATGGCGCGCGTCTTCCGTTCCGAACAGTTTCAGGGCGTAGCGGTCCCTGCCGGAGCCAATCCAGCCGATGACTTTGGTGGCAGGCCGCGAGCATTGGCGTTCGCAGCCGCTGACTCCGATGGATTCTTTTAAATAGCCCCAGTTCATCGCATCCAATTGATCGATCAGTTCGGGAAGGAAGCGTTCGGAGTCGGTATAGGTCAAGGGGCATGTGGGCAAACCGACGCAAGCGACGGAATGCCGCCTCAGAGAGGAGAAGGGAACGCCGTTATAATAACCGTAGCCGTATTCCTCTAACGACCGTTCGAAATCCAGTTTCTCGCTGGCCGCGATGTTGATGAAGAGCAGGTCTTGATTGGGCGTAATGACGATTTGGGCGTTGTAGCGGCGCAATAGGGCGGGGATCATCTCCTTCAAACGCCCATAGCCGTCATTGACGATGCGTCCCGTAGGGATGTGCGCGCCGTAAGACCAGAGGCCGTTGGTGGGCTGCCGCGTCCAGCCGTGATGCAGATGGCGGTCCCCGATATTGAGATCGGGCCGGGGCGGATCGAAGGCGATTCCGCAATGGCGCAATTCCTGCTGGAACCACTCCATTCCTTGCACCTTCAGCGTGTATTTGATGCGCGCCCAATGGCGGTTGCAACGGTCTCCCCATTCCTGATGGATGGCGACGACGGCGTCAAGGCCGGCGATGAGGTTTTCTTTCGTAAAAACACCGAGCGGCTGCGCCAGGGAAGACATTGTGGCCTTGCCGTTCTTTTCGCCCTGCCCGCCGCCGATATAGACCTGGTAAGCGCTAATTTTCCCGTTTTCGTAAATTGGGGCAACGCCCATATCATTGTTCAAAATTTCCACGCAATTGTCCGGGATCGGTTCTCCCGTCTCTTCATGGATATGGATGGCGGAGAAGGCAATTTTGAACTTGCGGTTCAAGAGTTGGGGTCCGTATTGAAAATGCCCGTCTTCCGTACTCTCCGCCGGCGCGTTGGAATCGGATGTCCGGCGATAGGAGGTATCAATCTCGAAAATGTGGATATGCGGCGCCATATCCAGCCGAAAATATTTCCCCGCCTTTTGGGCCATCGCGTTGGCGTCGAAGAGGTTGGAGTGCAAAGAGAGGGGGCAGGCCATGACGTTGCGCGTATTGTCGCCGCAGCCATTGAGAGTATAGAAGCCCGATTGCGCGATTTTCTTCGTCGCCGGGATTAAATCTTCCTTTTTCACCCAATGAAATTGGATGTTTTGCCGCGTGGTCAGGCGCAGCGAGGGCGCTTGTTCGTCGCTGAAGGAATATTGTTCGGCGATTTCGTCCAGGATGCGCCATTGCTCCAGATTGAGCGGGCCGCCGCCGGGGATGGTAACGCGCATCATATAGCGCCAATCGTTTTCCTCGCCGCTTTTGGCGCGCGTATTCTGGACGTAGATGCCGTGGGACTTAATGATGGCATCATTTTCGCTGAATAAATGGTCAGTTGTCAGATCGTTCAGATCTTCCTTGAGCGAACCATAATGGGCTTGCCCATAGCGTTCGTAAAAGACGCGTTTTTGTTTTTCCTGTTCGTTGAACTTTTCGAAAGGCGTTTTTAGAATGGGATTGAAATTAGCCATTATTTTTTCCTTGGTTTATTGTCTATATAAATTGTAGAATACATTTATTTTAGCATTAATCAAGGGAAAAACAAGAAGTTATCGAAAATATTTGAAAAAAGAAGGGAATATTTTATAAATAATTTTGTTTCTTAAATATTATAATATGAATATTTTAAAATACGGGAGAGAGGAATGATGGAATCTCTTCATATTCCTCCGATCTTGGATGGATCTTTACTTTAAATTTGGATGAATCGTTCATAAACGGAAATTGGCGCTTCATAATCTTGTTGCGTTTCTGATTTCAAGAAAAAATGAATCCGGAGAAAAATGATGAGACTGCCGCGATCCTTTACGGACGAACAACGAAAGGAATTGAGGGAAAGCCTAAAGAACGCGAAGAGCAAAGATGAGTATTTGCGCATTCAATGCGTATGGCTGTTAGCGTTATTGAACCTGACGCCGTATCAAATCGCCGAGACTCTAGGGTTGAGCGTCAGCCGGGTCAAACAAATTCAGGGAAGATATTTCCGCGAGGGAATGCAAGCGTTGCTAGATTGCAGTCTCTGCGGTCGGCGGCGATAAAACTAAATTAGAAAAACTTTAACAGTTTACCCGATTGAAGAGAAATCCTTATTTTTAAGCCCTGAAAGGGCGAAATAAGATAGCCCAGGCCAACGGCCTGGGAACAGGATCAACAAAAACCTTAAGCCCTGAAAGGGCGAAATAATAAATTCGTATTTCTTCTCTTCATACGGCTAAATAGTTACAAACATTATATGGCGGTTCATTTTGCTCTACATCCGAAAGCCTGTCACTCGCGACGCATCTGGGAATTGTTTGAGAATAAGAATTTGAATAGCAAGAAACAAAGCGTCTCCCGAAATAACATCTTCCCGCCGCCCTCGAATTATCGTGAGAGCGGCGGGGGAGTCTATTCCATGAGCATGGCTTCGTTCTTAGTGCAGCATCCAATCCTGCACATTAGTGTCGCCTGACAGGTTAATGAACTTGGCGCTGTTGGGCGCGAGCGGCAGCTGGCCGTCGTTCAAGCGCGTGAGGGTGGAGTCTACGCCGATCCACAGGGCTTTGGCTTCGGCGCTTTTACGCTTCATGGGCACGGTAATGAGTGCGCTTGCGCCTCCCGCCATCGGTTGGCTCAATGCGCCGCCGATTAATAACAAGCCGGGGTTTTGTTCGTTAGTTAGCAGCAGACCCGCTTCGGGATTTAGCCAGTTGACGTTATCCTCGTCCACTTCCAAACTTTCGGGATCGTAGCGCAGCGCCAACCTTAGCCCGCACAGTTCCGCCGCTTCGTCGATGGAGAAGGTCAGCGTCCACGAATCGCCGTTGGGCGCGGCGATAGCCGAGAGTGTTCGCCCCGCGTTGCCTCGTCCGCGAGACGCCGCTTTGCCCGATTGATGTTCATCCGGACCCCAATCATTTTGGTTCGTATCCGCTGGGAAATGGGGGAGCAGCAGCGCGTAGTATTGCAACACCAGCGAAGCGTCCCACGTTCCCGCCTCGCCGTCCCAGTTGACATCCGCCGCCGGGGGGAAGCCCAGCGGATTGATGGGATAAACGTATTCGGGATACTGCGCCGGGGGATAACCGGGGAAGCTGTCGATCAGGCTGATATCGTATTGCAACAAGAGGTAGGCGTCCACCGAGCCTACGATGAGGTTGTCGTTGAGGTCGCCCCACAAGTAAGGAACCTGCATCACGATCTTGAACGTCGCCGTGGCGGAGGAATTGACGCCGCCATTCGCCAGGCCGCCGTTATCGTATAACGACGTCGAAACGTTGACCACGCCGTGCGCTCCTGCCGCGGGCGTGAAGGTCAGCGTTCCTGTGGCGTTAATGACTGGCTGCGACGCGAACAGGATGTTTTGATCGTTCAGCGTCAGGAAGGTTCGGGTTTGCGACGCCTCGTCGGGCGGTCCCGCCGAGATGGCTGTCGCCCAGTTAACAAATGTATGGGTGAAGCCCGCCGTGGCGTTGAGCACCTCCACCGTCGCCCCGGCAATGAACGACGGCGCATCGTTCACCGGCGTTACCGTTACGTTGAAATTGCGGTAGAGGACGTTGTCGTCGGGAGGAGCCGCACCGCCGTCGTCTTGCAGTTTTAACATAATGACAGCGACGCCGTTGGCATTGGGCAGCGGCTTATAGCGCAGCGTGGCCGTGCTTTGCGGCGAGGTATATTCCACCGTAACGCTGGGGATGAGCGCGGGAGCGCTCGAGGAAGCCGACAGGATCAGGATTTGGCTCAATTCGGGATCGCCGTCGCCGATGCCGCTGAGAAGAACAGTCTGCTCGGTGGCGTCTTCGAGAATGGCGGCGGGATCGGAAATGGCATTCATAGTCGGCTCGTCGTTCACCGGAATTACGGTCACGATAAAGGAGCGGGTGACCATATTGACGTTGGGCGGAGCGCCGCCGCCCGTATCCGTCACCGTGACGGTGATCGTCGCCGAGCCGTTGGCGTTGAGTGCGGAAGCGTAGAGCAGGCTGCCGTAATCGTTGGGCGACGCATAGGCCACGGTGACGCTGGGGATAAGGCTGAGGTTGCTGGAGGTGGCCGATACGATCAGAGGTTGCACGATTTCGGGATCGCCGTCACCGATGGAGGCCAGCGTTACCGACTGCACGCCGGAGTCTTCATAGATGGGTAGCGGATTGGAAATCGCCGCCAGCGTGGGAGCATCGTTCACTGCATCCACCGTGATGACGAAGGTTTGGGGCGTGGATGAATCCACGCCGCCGTTGGCGACTCCGCCGTCGTCATGCAGTGTGGCGGTAACCCAAGCGACGCCGTTGGCGTTGAGCGCGGGAGTATAGGTAAGCGTTCCCGTGGCGCTGACGGCGGGCGTGGCCGAAAACAGCGATGGATTGTTAGTCTCCATAATGAATGTAAGCGCCTGGTAGGATTCATAAGCCGGTCCCGCTGCAATGTTAGTCGCCCAATTAATGACCGCTTGCGGCCCGCAGTCTTCCGAGACGGTTTGATCGGGACCTTTGGTAAAGTAGGGCGCATGGTTGGCGCCGAGAACCGTCGCGTTCCAACTCTGCAAATCGACGGCGATGGCGTCCTCGTTGAGACTGGTCAAGGAGGCGTTGTAAGACACTGTCATCGTCGTGAAGTCGGGCAGCGCGCTATTGACAAGCAGGCGGAATTTCATCAACGCCCCGCTGACGGAAGGCAGGGACGACCCGGCGCTGGCGCAAGTAAAGATCAACTGATTCGACGCCGTGGCGTTGTTGACGATCAGGCTGTACCAGCCGCTTTCGGTCAAAGTCCCCATCTTCGTCGCCGAGCCGGGAACGTAAGTTATTTTACTAGGATCGTAATCCAAAGCCAGCCGATACCCCACAATCCCCGAAGCGTCCGATACCCGCGCCGCGATCTCCACCTCCTGCCCTCGGTAGACGTTGATATTTGTCGGTTCTAGGGTGAGGGTGGGATTATCAAATGATGACGAAATTGTGAAATTGTTATCGCTTACATCAATAATAGAATCATCGGTAACGCTTGATATTTTCACCATGCACGCCGTTGAAGGAGTATTAGGAATTGTCCATGAATAGCTGCCGCTAAGGAGAACAGGAGCAGCGATGAGATTCCATGACGTTCCATTGTCTATACTATACGACATACTCACAGAAGCAATAACGGAATAATAATTTTTAGCGGAATAGGCAATGTTGTGCGTCGTACCTGCTTGCCATGTTTCCCCGCCGTTGGGAGAGACGATTTGTAAGGAGAGGGATTCATATGTCATCTTCCTTATACTGTGAATATCCGATATATAGAGATTGCCAGCTGGGTTTAAACAAATGCCTTGTGGGAAATATAAAAGAGCATTTATGGCGGGACCGCCATCGCCATTGTATGCATCGATGTATCCACCGACTCCAGTTCCTGCTATGTTAGTGATGATTCCGCATGCATTCACCATCCGTATCCTATTATTCGTCGAAATATAGAGATTTCCCGTCGCGTCCATGCATATGCCATTAGGAATATACAGTGAAGCGCTCACAGCGGGGCCGCCATCGCCGCTGTAGCCCCAAGTTCCATTTCCCGCTATTGTGGTAATAATGCCGCTTAGATTCACCATCCGTATACGGCTATTATGCGAATCGGCAATATAGAGATTTCCCGAAGCATCTACGCATACGCTAGTTGGCCGACTCAAAGAAGCGCTCGTGGCGGGGCCGCCGTCGCCGCTGTTTCCAGAAGTTCCATTTCCCGCTACCGTGGTGATAATGCCGCTTGGATTCACCATTCGTATTCGATTATTATAATAATCCGCAATATAGAGATTTCCCGTCGCGTCCACGCATATGCCATCAGGAATATACAGTGAAGCGCTCACAGCGGGGCCGCCATCGCCGCTGTAGCCCCAAGTTCCATTTCCCGCTATTGTGGTAATAATGCCGCTTAGATTCACCATCCGAATACGGCTATTATACGAATCGGCAATATAGAGATTGCCCATAGCTTCAACAAATACGCCAGATGGGTTTTTAAAAGAAGCGCTCGTGGCGGGACCGCCATCGCCGCTGTATCCATAAGTTCCATTTCCCGCCACCGTGGTGATAATGCCGCTGGGATTCACCATCCGTATACGGTTATTATACATATCGGCAATATATAGATTGCCCGCCGCGTCCGCGCATACGCCGTCTGGTTGGTTTCCCAAAGTAGCGCTGGTGGCAAGGCCGCCATCGCCGCTGTAGCCATAAGTTCCATTTCCCGCCATAGCGTAAATGTATCTTGGCTTTATGGAAAAATATCCATCGCTCTCATCAATCGCAACGCCATCGGATGCATTAGCGATCTTCACAAGGCACGTTGTGGATGAAACATCGGGCAAAAACCACGTGTACGCGCCATTCGCCGCCGTCGAAGCGGAAAGGGGAATCCAAGAAACGCCAGCATCGACGCTGTAACTGATGCTAACGGATGCGATCCCCGTCGCCGCGTAAACGATGGAGTTATGAGTCCCCGCCTGGCAAACCTCGCCGCCGTTGGGAGATAAAATTTTCAGTTGTGCAGGATTAATCGTGAAATTGTTATCGCTTACGTCGAAATTATTATTAGCATAGTTATTATTACCATAGCTGGCTTTAATAAGACATTGGTTTGACGACACATCGGGAATCTGCCAGGAGTAGGGCAGACTGGCGGTCGGATAGAAAGTAACAATCGTATTCCATGACGTTCCTGCGTTTATGCTATATTCCAACGTAACGCTTGAAATGGTTGGCGAGGCCGAGCATACGATGTCATGCGTCGTCCCCGAATGCCAAACTTCCCCACCATTGGGGGAAACAAGCCGCGTTTGAATGGATGGAGTCCCCCAAATTCTATAGTTGTCGAATTGACCACTATTGCCTTCTCCGCCGCTTAATTGAATGAAGTTCGTTAATGGATTGAAACCATTGGAAAATACCCAAACCTGCGTTCCATTGACGCTGAATGTTACATTCGTTCCATCATCCGTGATCAACAAATGAGCATACGAGCCTGATGGTTTTGCTATTTGTCCATTTGCGAAGGTTTGCGTGGCGCCATTTTGTTCAACGAATCCGCTGGTTTTGATTACGCTATTGTCATTTTCCACATAAAAAGTGCAACCCAATCCATTTTGCGCTTCGTTATAAGGGGCCGCATTCGTTCCGTCCGCCCGCGTATAAACAATCGCCGTTCCTCCTAATTCATTATATGTTTGCATTAACCAATCGAACTCGATCCTAATAGGATTGCTTGGCGATGGATCGAATTGATCCCTGGTTACTAAGTATCCGCGCCCTGTTGTAGTCAACACGCCTCCAGATTCAGACACGCTCCCCAATGTCGTCCAGTAGGTGGAGTTAATAGCGCCGTCATTAAAGTTATCGAGAATATAAAAGAGAGGGAGTTGGATAGTAAAACAATTATCGCTTATGTCGCAAGTCGTTGCAGAAGCGGCATCGCCTACAGCAATGAGACATTGCGTGGAAGAAGCGTAGGGAATGGACCAGGCATAAGTACCGCTTGCAGGCGTCGATGCCGTGATCGAATTCCATGTCGCTCCAGCGTTTAAACTTAATGCCAAACTCACAGAGGTGATCGATGATGTAGCAGAATAGACGATGTTCTTCATTATCCCTGGCTGCCAAACCTCGCCGCCGTTGGGGGAAGTAATTTTTAAAGGAAGATTAATATCCCATAATTTCGCCAAACCATCTCCGCCTCCAGTTAATATCTTGGAACCATCGGGAGAAAATGCTACGGAAAGGACGTAGGTAGTGTGGCCGGAATAAGTATGGACTAATTGTCCCGTTGAAATATCCCATAGTTTTGATATTTGATCGCTGCCCCCCGTTAACACCTTTGTCCCATCTGGAGAGAAAGCAACTGAACGTACTATGTTTGGTTCGGTGAAGGTCCGAATTAATTGACCGGTATTTGTATTCCATAACTTGGCGGTATGATCCGCGCTTCCAGTTAGTATCTTTGTTCCATCCAGCGAAAATGCCAAAGAACCAACCCAATCGGAATGTCCAGAAAAAGTGCGGATTTCTTGACCCGTATTAGCATCCCACAATTTTGCCGTTCGATCATCGCTTCCCGTCAATACTTTTGATCCGTCAGGTGAAAACAAGACAGCGCATAAATAATTGGAATGACCAGAAAAAGTTCGTATTAATTGCCCTGTGTTCACATCTCCTAACTTAGCGGTCATATCAGTGCTGCAAGTAACTACTTTTGTTCCATCCGGCGAATAATCAACAGATACTATCCAATTATTATGCCAAGAAAAAGTACGGATTGTTTGTCCTGTACTAATATCCCACAATTTCGCCGTCCAATCCCTACCTCCTGAAAGGATTTTTGTTCCGTCTGGAGAAAATTTTACGGAATAAACTAGGGCGGTATGTCCTGAGAAATTGCGAATTAAAGCGCCCGTATTCGCATCCCATAACTTCACTGTCGAATCATCATATCCAGTTAAAATCTTAGTCCCATCCGGCGAAAACGCTACGGAGTTAACATTCCCAGCATTACCATTAAAGGTAAGGATGGGTACGTCGGCAACAGCAGGCAGTCCAAAGCCAATGATTATAATTGCAGCCAACCATAATGAAAAAAACTTCGAATTGGAATTGTAACGCATGGAAAACCTCCTTGATAATGAAATAGTGAAAAAAAATTTCTGATTTACCTTTAAATTTAGCTATGAAATGACTTGTCCTAAAAAATAAACCTGATCCGTCCATCCTGGCAGCGTTTGCCCGTTGCTCAACGAATCGTAATTCTCATCAACTAAAATTACCGCTGACGCTTGCAGTGAAAAAAAGACCCCCACGACCGCTAGAATAAGACTTGTCCCATTCATGATACAGCCTCCTTATATATAAAGCCTCCTTATATATAAATTGAACATCAAACGATTTTAAAATTTAAATCCGTTATCTAAATGCAGTAAAAACATCCCTTCGTGTGAACTATTTGTCTATTAGTTTTATTCGCCTACCATTCTCACCGCTCCGATATTTTCGAAGGGGCCGTAGAACGCTGGTTTGCCTTGCTGCTTGATGGCGTAGACTCGGAATTCGTATCGATGGCCTAACTCAGGGCCGTTGCGGAAAGCGGGGGCTACGCTTGCATTTCCCGCTTTCCATTCCAGGTAAACGCTTGCTTTATCGATTCGGCCTAAATATTGGTATGAACCTGTCTGGTTGATTCTTGTATAGAGATGGAATTCTTTTACATTGTTTCGATCGATATCCGTTGGATCGAATGCCCAGCGGATTACCAGATCGCGTTGATCGGCGGGATCGGCGTCTTGGCCGTTGCTTAAATCTACTAATGTCAAAAGCGTATCCGTTACCGTTACGATGGGGAGATATTCAACGGGGCCGGGGTTAGCAAACGGACCTAAAATATTCGGCGTTCCAGTCTTCTTAACTGCATAGATTTTGAATTGATAATCATGGCCAAACTCTGGACCGTTACGGAAAGCTTGCGCCAAGCGCGGCGTTCCCTTTTTCCAGAGCAATTTTTGCGCCGCGCCGCTGCCTGCGGCTCCGAGGAAGGAATAATTTTCGCTTTCGTCAATATTTACATATACATGAATATCTTTGAGCATCGATGCATCGATGTTAGTTTGGGTAAAATCCCAGCCAATCGCCAATTCGCGTTGATTGGGATCGTCGTGGTCTTGGCTGTTGCTGATATCCGCATCCGATGAATCGTTATCCGCAACGTACACTTTCGGCGTTGGAACCGGCGTGGGGGTGGGCGTGGGCGTCGATCCCGGCGGCGGCGCTTCTTGCAGGAATAATACCGGCCCAGCGTTTTCCAAGGGGCCGTAAATCGGCGGCGCGCTACTTTTGACGGCGTAGACGCGGAATTCATAGGCAATGTCGAATTGCGGTCCGCTGCGGAACGCCGATGCGATCAGCGCATTTCCCGGCTTCCATTCAAGATAGGCTGCGGTTCCGCTTCCCGTTTGGCCGAGATAACGATAAACGCCTTGGCTGTTGATTCTGACGTAAGCATGGAAATTGGTTACTTGGGTAAGATCGATATCGGTGGAATCGAATGTCCATCGAATCGCCAAGGAGCGGTCGGACTCGTAATCGCGGTCTTGGCCGTTGCTAAGGTCTTCGGTTGTTGCGATGGAATCCGTGATCGTAATCATAGGAAGAAACAAAACGGGGCCGTCATTCGCGAAAGGACCGAAAGACGGAGGATTGCCTCCATGTTTTTTAATAGGATATATCTTGAATTGATAGGCGCCGCCGAACTGCGGTCCGTCCCGGAACGTAGGGGCCAGGTTTGGCCCCCATTGTCTCCAAACAAGTTGGGTCATATTTCCGCTGGGAGCGCGCCCGAGAAAGGCGTAATCGCCGCCGCCGTTTTTCACATAGACATGCGTTTCTTTTATGTCTTGAGGATCGACGCCCGCTCGAGAAATATCCCACTGGACAACCAATACTCTTCCATTCGCTGGATCGTGATCTTGGCCGTTGCTAATGTCGTCGTTGGACGATTCGTTATCCGAGACGAAAACGATGGGCGGCGGACGCTTGATCTTGATCGAGCCATGATGCAGCGAGACGGGAATCGCTCCGTCATTGAGCCGGGAAACTTTCGATCCTGTTGTTTTAAAATTCAAAGAAATGGTTTGGCTGGCGGCGTTTTCTTTTATTTTTAATTGGAATGTTACTAATACGCCTTCTCCACTTAGCGGCGACATTCCCGAACCGTTGATGAGCACTAATCCAGCTATGGGATTTGAAAGGTCGGAGTTCGTCGAGGCATTGTTCTCGAATGACGCCCAACCGTCCGCCATGGTTCCCGTGACGGAGGAACTGCCGTTAACGTATTCCAAGGGATAATCGGCGGAGAAATTGGGCAGGTCGATGACAATGCGGAAGCCGACAACGCCTTGTCCCTCGCTGAGGCGTACTTGAATCGTCAACGTCTCGCCAGGCGCCGCTTCCAAATCCGGTAGAGATAATTCCCGCGTTTGGGCATGGGCGGAAACAACAGCAAAAAGCATAAGCGCAGTTAGTAATACTAATTTCGGTAATTGATAATGATTTAGAGAAATTGGATGAGTCATTTATCGCCCCCTTTAGTTTTTGATGGAGTTAATGCTTCTCGGAAATAATTATCAATACAACCTATTCAAAATTATAGACATAAATACAGATATTATTGGAAGTATAACGCAGAAATATCAAATGTAACGTTTTGTTAATTACGCCGAATAAATTCTAACTGTAAGGATTATATCAATATATTCCAGCAATTAAATTTCATTGTAAAGAGCAGAATGATATTTATTTATAAAAAAAATATCATTCTAATGCAACATCAACAATATTAGCATCTAGTTGAATTTAATGAATTTGCGATTATGATTCTGAAATTTATGTGATTGAAGTCCGATAAAGATAGGCAAGAACTGTTACTATTTGATATAATTCTTCACCCTTAGACTCTGCCAGAAGGCGAAGGAGAGCAGAGGCCGTATCATGTATTGCAAAACTATCGAAATCGGATTTAATTTAGTTCTTATCGGTTCTCATTATTGGATACGAATGCTAGAATAGAGAAAATTGAGATTCGATAAGAAAAAACAGTACTCATAGAGAATCAAAATGCAGTTGAACGTCCACGAGGTTTCGCAATTACTAAGCGTCTCGGATAAAACGATTTATCGCTGGGTGAGCCAGGGCGAAATCCCCGCCTACAAATTTAAAGATCAATATCGTTTCAACGAAGCGGAAATTCTGGAATGGGCGGTTATCCGGAAAATCAATATCTCGCCAAAGCTATTCGAAACGCCGGAAGCGAAGAATTTCGTAAATCCATCGCTCGCCGAAGTATTGCGGAATGGCGGTATATTTTTTCGGTTGGAAGGAACCGATTTTCGATCGGCGGTCGGGTCTCTTATTAAAGCGCTGCCGCTTTTCGATGAAACGGTGCGGCAATTTCTGTTGGAAAGTTACTGGGCACGCGAAGAACTCAACTCGACGGCGATCGGCGATGGGATCGCCATTCCCCATTCGCGCGTTCGCGTGGTTCCTTATATCGTGCGTCCTATGGCGGCCCTTGGATTTCTAGAAGAACCCGTCGATTTCAAAGCCTTGGATGGCCAGCCCGTCCGGATATTGTTCACGGTGTTAAGTCCCTATTTGCAGGCCCATCTGCATGTTCTTTCCCGTTTTCTGTTGGCTTTGAGGGACGCTGGCTTCCGAGAGGCTCTTCGCAAACAGGAATTGCGGGAAACGATATTGAGCCATTGCCGCCGCATCGACGAAAGTATTGACCGCGCAAAGAATCCGAATTAGTAAGCCGCGAAGGATAAAATCGTTTTATTTCATAGGAATGCTTACATGCAATACACGGTTCAAGATGCCGCTCGACTTTTGAATGTTTCGGAAGAGACCATTTATCGTTTCATACGCGAGGAGCATTTCCCCGCCGTTCAGTTTAACGATCGCTATCATATCAACCGCCAACGTCTCATCGAATGGGCGCATGAGCGCCATCTACCTCTCGTTGTCGAAATGGAAGAGCGTTTGCCGTCGTTGGATAGCGCGCTCGCCGCAGGCGATGTTTTGCATCATGTCGAGGGAGAAACGAAGCGTGATGTTCTACGGGCGGTTACGGAGCGTATGCCGCTTCCCGAGAGCGTAGACCGCGAGTTTCTTTTCGAGATGATCTGGTCTCGCGAACAATTAGGCTCCACCGGTTTTGGAAAAGGCATCGCGATTCCTCACGCCCGGCGTCCCATCATGCTGGATGCGGAGCGTTCCTCCATGACAGTGGCGTTCCTCAAAAAGCCGGTGGATTTCCATGCGGCGGATGGACAGCCGGTGAGCGTTCTCTTTTTGCTGGTAACCTCCACAATCCGCCTACACCTGCATTTGTTGGCTAGGTTAGGGAACGCCTTGAACGACGGCGAGTTTCTGCGGTTGATTCGGACGCAATCGGATAAAGAAGCTTTGCTGGCAAGGTTGCATGAGTTGGAGTATTCCCCAAAGAATCCTGTTTCTTTCTCCTGACCGGATAGATCGATCCCAACAAAAAATTACGCAAGGGAAAAAGGATGCGTTAAATGATCGGGCCGTGTTTTTTGATATCGTGGTCGGTTTTAGCCGCCAGCGGCGTTCCTTCTTTGTTCATGTCTCGCGAGCGGAATGCGGGACAATGGACGGCGTTTATCATGAACGTCATCGGCTCGGCGGCGGGTTTGTACGCTTCCTTCGCGGTTTTGCTGACCAGAACGGAAATAGCTTGGAGTTTTTCTTGGACGATGCCAGGAGGACCGCTTCTGCTAACGATCGACGCTCTTTCCGCGGCATTCATGATTCCCGTCTTACTGCTATCGGCGTTGAATTCTCTTTATGGATTGGCGTATTGGAAGCAAAGCGAAAATCCGGGAAATGGCCGCCAACTGCGTTTCTACTACGGCATAATGGCCGCGGCCATGCTGGCTTTAACCGCAGCTCGTCACGGCGTCTTTTTTCTCATCGCCTGGGAAATCATGGCTTTGTCCGGTTATTTTTTGTTAACCGCGCAGGATGACGACGAGAAGGCAAGGGAAGCGGGTTGGATCTATTTCGTCGCCGCGCATTTTAGCACGCTGGTCCTATTCGCGTTTTTCGCTCTGTACGGAGCGGCGCATGGATCGTTGATTATGGAACGCATCGGCGGGGGGACGATCGATTCTTCTACCGCCAATGCTTTATTTTTGCTGGCGTTGTTGGGTTTTGGCGTTAAAGCGGGTTTATTTCCCGTTCACGGCTGGCTGCCTCCCGCCCATGCGAACGCTCCCAGCCATATCTCCGCCTTCTTTTCCGGCGTATTCATCAAGATGGGAGTTTATGGCGTCATACGGGCGGCTTGGATGTTTTCGGATCCGCCGGTTTGGTGGGGAATGTTGGTTCTCGCGTTGGGGATGACTTCGGGATTGTTGGGCGTAATTTACGCCATCGGACAGCACGATATCAAACGATTGCTGGCTTATCACAGCATCGAAAATATAGGAATTATTTTTCTCGGCGTAGGATTGGGATTGATCGGAATTCATTATCGGCAGAATGCCTTGGTTGCGCTGGGTTTTGCGGGAGCGGTTCTGCATGTCTGGAATCACGGATTATTCAAGTCGCTGCTTTTTTTATCCGCCGGTTCTGCGATTCATGCTGTGCATACTCGCGAAATCGACCGACTCGGCGGACTGGCGAAACGAATGCCTTGGACTTCCCTTGGATTTCTGATTGGAGCGGCGGCCATTAGCGGATTGCCGCCCTTGAATGGTTTTGTCAGCGAACTGGCGATTTACCTTGGACTTTTTCATTCTCTTCATACTGCCGCGTCTCCTTCCCTTGGCATGGCAGTCCTGTCGATCGCGTCTCTGGCCTTTATCGGCGGATTGGCCGCCGCCTGTTTCGTCAAAGTCTATGGGATTGTCTTTTTAGGCGAGCCGCGCACTCCATCCGCGCAGCAAGCCAAGGAATCAAGTCTCTTCATGACGGTTCCACTGATGGTATTGGTTTTCTTCTGTTTCGCCATTGGTTTATTTCCCATTCTTGTTACTCCGCTGCTGGATTCCGTCGTTACTTTGTGGAGCGGAGATGTCGAACCATTGGCTAGGCTCGTCCCGTTGAAGGGACTGACTGCGATCGGCGTCGTCCTTTGTCTTGCGATTTTTACGGCGCTTCTCTATTTGAGAAAAGTACGAAATTTATTCCCCCACGAGGAGATTGGAACTTGGGATTGCGGATATGTTCGTCCCCAAGCGCGAATGCAATATACCGCCTCATCGTTCGCGCAAATGATCGTCGACTTCTTCGGATGGATTCTTTGGCCGGTTAAAAAAGAACCCGTCCTTCGCGAACTTTTTCCGGAAGCGAGTTCTTTCCACAGCCGCGTTCCCGATGCGATTATGGATCGAGGGATTCTGCCGTTCTTTCGTATTCTTTCCAATTGGATCGAATCGTTGAAGGCGTTTCAAAGCGGGATATTGCAGGTCTATATACTCTACATTTTTCTGACGCTGTTTATTCTCTTGATTTTTATTTGAACCAGAGGAAGCCATCGATGCGAATTATGCAAATATTACAAGCGCTTATCCTGTTAGCCGCTCCTCCTTTGGGGATTGGAATCGTCAATAAAACCAAGGCTTGGTTCGCAGGCCGGCGCGGGCCATCCCTGTTTCAACTCTATTACGATCTGTTCAAGTTGTTTCGCAAAGGGATGGCCATCAGCAAAACGACAACCGGGATTTTTTTTATAGGCGCGGCATCATGTTTAGCGACTCCTTTGTTGGCGGGTCTGATGGTCCCATTGGGTTTTCCCTCGGCGGCGGTTTCTTTTCAAGGCGATCTATTCGTTTTCGCGTATTTGCTCGGATTGGGCCGCTTTTTGACGGCGGCGGCGGCGTTGGATACCGGCTCGTCGTTCGAAGGGATGGGCGCATCGCGCGAATTGACCTTTTCCTCACTGGGAGAACCGGCGTTTTTCTTGGGTTTCATTGTTTTAGCCATGATTACGGGTTCGATTTCCTTTACGGAAATTTTTTCGGGACTTTCGAAACCGCCGGATATGACCACCAGCGCGATTTTGCTGCTCGCGGCCAGTTGGTTAATTGTTCTCCTGGCTGAAAACTGCCGCATTCCTTTCGACGATCCTAACACGCATTTGGAACTAACCATGATTCACGAAGTCATGGTTCTCGATCACAGCGGCCCGGCGCTTGGTTTCATTCTCTACGGCGCGGCCATCAAATTATTCATCATGGCGTCGTTATTGGTTGACGTCATACTCATCGTTCTGCCTGTAACGGTGTGGATTAAATGGCTGGCCTACGCAGCGGGGATTTTATTGTTATATGCCGGAATTGGCGTCATCGAATCCATCATGGCGCGTTTGAAATTGGTTAATGTTCCCAAATTGCTGATTTCGTCCATTCTCTTGTCGGGATTCGCCGTAGTATTGCTATTGAGGTGAAGATAGTGGATATCGCAACTAAATTCTTATTGATGGTTTTGATTCTATTGAATTTTTCCGCGCTTGCCTCCAGCCGCATGAAAGCCGTTATCCGCTTGACGGCTATACAGGGCGCGGTTCTTGGTCTCCTTCTGTTATCCGTTCATCGCCATTTCGGAATCACGATTATCCTGATGTGCCTGTTAACGATAACCATTAAATCTATCATCATTCCCCATTTGTTGGATCGGGCGATGCGTGAAGTCAATATTCGGCGGGAAGTGGAACCGATCCTTGGATTCGTACCCTCTTTGGCGTTAGGAGGCGCCAGTACGGCTTTCGCCTTCTATTTCTCCCAAGCGCTGCCTCTCGCGGATCCTCATCCTTCTTCCCTCATTCCCCCGGCTTCTATTTCCACTATATTCGCCGGATTTTTATTTTTGACGACCCGCACTAAAGCCATCAGTCAGGTCTTGGGATATTTGATTTTGGAAAACGGCATATTCGTGTTCGGTTTGCTTTTAGTGGGGAAAATTCCCTTCATGGTGGAAATCGGCGTATTGTTGGATCTTTTCGTAGCGGTTTTCGTGATGGGAATTATTTTGAACCACATTCAACGAACCTTCTCCTCCATCGATATGGACATTTTATCGGAGTTAAAAGAATAGATCATGGCGGGCATCCTGGTTTTTTTCATCCCATTTCTGGCGGCTTTTCTGGCCTATAGCATCCCCTCGAATCGCTATCGGCCTTATGTGATGCCGGCGGCGGCGTTCGGGCATCTGATGGCTGCGATAACCTTAATGCAGTCTCCCGCGCGGTTGTCGGCGGAGGAGCGTTGGCTGGAACTCGATCCGGCGGGACAGACGATCCTTATATCGATAAGCGTGTTGTTTTTTTGTTGCGCGCTCTACGCGCCGGCGTATCTATATCATCGTCTCGAGCGGCCTAACCGGATTTTTTGCAGCTGCATGTTATTGCTGTTGTCTTTGATGTCGCTTGTCCCGTTTATTCAACATGTAGGTTTGATCTGGGTGGTCATGGAAGCGACGACTTTATGCAGCGGCCCTTTGATCTTTTTCAATCGCACCTCGCGATCCATCGAAGCGGCCTGGAAATATTTGATGATCTGTTCGGTGGGAATCGCCTTAGCCCTTTTAGGCTCATTTTTCCTAGCCTATTCGACCTTCCAAATCGAAAATTCCAATCAACTCCTGTTTCCAAAACTGGCGCAATCCGCCAGCCTCTTGTCCAAACCCTGGCTGCGCGCCGCTTTCGTCACCTTGTTGGTGGGATATGGAACCAAAATGGGCATCGCCCCCCTGCACGTCTGGAAGCCGGACGCCTACGGGGAAACGTCGGGAATCGTGGGAGCCTTGCTGGCGGGAGGATTAACCAGTTGCGCCTTTCTAGTGCTTCTGCGCATCATCCGCATTATGTACGCCGCGGGGGAAGCGGTATGGACGAATCATATTCTCATCGTCATGGGTCTGTTATCGATGACCTTCGCCGCGGTGTTTATGTCCCGGCAGAAAGATTACAAACGAATTCTCGCCTACTCCAGCGTGGAGCATATGGGAATTCTTTTGTTGGGGGTTGGTATCGGTTCGCTGGGACTTTGGGGTTCGCTTTTTCATGTTTGGAACAATGCGCTGGGGAAAGCGGTGCTCTTTCTTTCGTCGGGCAACATCCATCGGGCGTTTGGCAGCAAAAGCACCGATTCCGTGCGCGGCGCTCTGCATCGGATTCCGGTTTCCGCTTCCCTGTTTCTTCTCGGTTTCATTGCCATTACGGGTTCGCCGCCTTTTGGACCCTTTGTAAGCGAATTCGCCATCCTCCAGGCGGCTTTCTTTGCGAAGCAGTATAAAACCGGCGCGCTTTATCTTGCGCTGATGCTCGCCGTCTTTCTTGGAATGGGGACGACGGTTCTCTCCGTGATATTCGGCGAAGCGTCGAAACCGGTAAAGGATAACCAGTATAAAGATTCCACGTTAACGGTGGGGCCGATCATTCTGTTGTTGCTGTTGATGCTCATAGCTGGCGTATGCTTGCCGTCTTCCTTGGGAGCGATCTTGACAAACGCCGTTGCGTTTATGGAGGTTGCGCGATGAACGGCTTTCAAAACGCTTTAACGATTATGCGCAACGGAAAATCCATTCCTCTCTCGGCTATTCCATCGCTCCAATTCGAAGAATTCCGTTCCGCAATTATTAAATCGGTAAGCGAAGGCTGCCGAATATCCTCACTGTTCGCCATGCCTCCCCTCAACGGTTCCGGCGTTGATTTAGTTGCAACGATTGCAGACGACTGGAACGGCGAAATCCGGGTTGTCTTAACGAACGTTCATGGCCGATCGTTCCTTTCACTGACGCCGGAATGTCCGCAGGCGCACCTCTTCGAACGCGAAATCGCCGAACAGTATAATCTCATTCCGGAAGGCCATCCTTGGCTCAAACCGGTCCGTTTTCCCGCGAGCGCAGGTTGCGATGGGGGAAGAAACACTTCGCCTGCAATCGGCGTTATGGATTACTATCGGATTGAAGGCGACGAGATCCATGAAGTGGCGGTAGGACCGGTTCATGCAGGCGTGATCGAACCAGGCCATTTTAGATTTCAATGCCATGGAGAAACCGTTTATCATCTGGAAATATCGTTGGGCTATCAGCATCGCGGCGTCGAGAATGCGGTCATCGGAGGACCTTATTCTATCACGCCTCATCAAATGAGTACGCTCGCAGGCGATACGACGATCGGACATTCCTGGGCCTATTGGCAAGCGGTCGAAGCCTTAAACGGCGTCCGAGTTCCTCCTCGCGCTCATGCGATTCGCGCCATCGCCCTTGAACTGGAACGGCTGGCCAATCACGTTGGCGATCTGGGCGCATTGGCGGGCGATGTCGGCTATTTGCCCACCCAATCGTTTTGCGGACGAATTCGCGGCGATCTCCTCAATATGACCGCCGTATTGTGCGGCAGCCGTTTTGGCCGCCAACTTCTTTGCTCGGGCGGCGTTCGTTTCGATCTCGGCAATAACGAAATCGGCCAACTCCTCCTAAGTCTTGAGAAAGCCGAACGCGAAACCGCCCAAGCGGTGAACCTGATGTGGGACTCTCCCTCGGTAATGGGCCGTTTCGACAATACCGGAGCGGTTAGCCGCGATCTGGCCGTCCAAACGGGATTGGTCGGACCCGCGGCGAGGGCTTGCGGCTTAGAGCGCGATGTGCGCAGTACGCACCCAACCGGAATTTTTCAATACGCCAATATCCCTATCTCCACGGCGCATTATGGGGATGTCAATTCCCGCGCTTTCGTCCGCTGGTTGGAGATTCGGCGTTCGTTGCGCTTTCTCGTCGAACACTTGCAAACCCTCTTGGAAGGTCCGATTCGAACGGATACACATCCCATCCGTCCCGGCCAATTGGCGGTATCGATGATCGAAGGATGGCGCGGCGAAATCTGCCATGTCGCCGTCACGGGAGAAAACGGCGCTTTTCATCGATATAAAATTGTCGATCCATCGTTTCATAACTGGTTTGGTCTTGCGCTGGCGCTGCGCGGACAACCCATTTCCGATTTTCCGTTATGCAATAAAAGTTTCAATCTTTCCTATTGCGGATTCGATCTTTGAGAAAAATATATGATCAAAGCCATACTTGCTCGCTTGCAACAAGGTTACAAAACGACGGCCTATCCGGACGGACCGGCGCCTGCGTTGCCCGCCCATTTTCGTGGTTGTCCCATCGCTGATCGCTCCAACTGTCCGTCCGATTGCCGCGTTTGCGAAGAATCCTGCCCCACCCGCGCCATCGAGATCGGAGAGAATATCCAATTCGATCTTGGACGCTGTATATTTTGCACGGATTGCGCCGACGCCTGCCCGCAGAATAACATTCAATATTCGAAGGATTACAGTCTCTCTTGCCGAAGCCGGAAAGATTTAATCGTTGCTTCTGGGAAGGAAATCGCTCTCGCCAAAGCGCTCGATGCGCATTTGCTTCGCCTCTTTGGCCGTTCGCTGAGACTTCGCCAGGTCAGCGCGGGCGGCTGCAACGCCTGCGAAGCCGATTCGAACGTATTGACTACCATCGGATGGGATATCGGACGCTTCGGCATTCAATTCGTCGCCTCGCCTCGCCATGCCGATGGTTTATTGATTACCGGCTGCGTTACGGAAAACATGCGCGAGGCTCTCGAAAAAACTTATGCGGCGACGCCTTCGCCTAAGATCGTGATTGCCGTGGGCGCCTGCGCCATTTCCGGCGGTCCCTTCGCCGGACGCCCCCAGCAACATAATGGGATTCCTTCAACCATCCCCGTAGATGTTTACATTCCCGGCTGCCCGCCCCATCCCTTAACGATACTCGATGGACTTCTCAGAATATTGGGCCGGTTATAAGAATCCGAGGAACGGAAAGCGTGAAATTTCCCTTTGATCGCTATGGATCGTATTTCAACACTACCATTACAAACAATCATTTATCCTATCTTCTGCAACCCCAACATTAGCGACCATACTCCGATGCAGGCGTTGCGGTACTTTTTCTTATTCGGCGGGATGGAGTTCTTAAAATTAGCATAATCCATATCTTCAATATACTCGGTCAACTTTTCAATTAATTCATCCGTACTGACGGAAGTTCTGTAGCGATAATCGGCTGTTTGGTCTTCGAATACGTCCGCATCGGGGAACAGTTCCTCGATATCCCCCTTGCAGCGCGCCCGAACCAAGCGGCGGCCGGGATTGTCCTTGTCGACGACGATGGATACGAACGATCGGCTCGTGAATAACCACATGAAATGCATTCCTCCTGAATGTTATCGTTTACTCTACGGCGAACGCCGACAGGTGGCAGAGCGAATCGGAATACCAAACTCCAACCCCGGCGCAGTTTTGGTTCTGGACGATCAGCTCGTTCCCCAGGCCGATGGAGGAATCGCAGAGCGCCAGGGAATTTCGGATGCGATCGAGAAAGGCTCGGGCCGTCTTTTGGGGGCACGCCGTCATGTCGGGATAATTGATCGCGTCCATGAAATACGAATCGGAAAGGCGTTCCCAGCATTGATGGAAACTCTCGGAAGAATCGAAGCAGTCCATACCCACAATGCGATTGCCATTGCCAGCTAAAACGCCTATCGCATCGCCCGGAAGAGCGAAAAGGTCTTTATATTCGCGAATTCGTTCGCTTGAACTCCGATAGGAGTCCGTGACCGATTCGGTATCCGAACGAGTATGGCGTTCTTTCAGATTCATGGCCACCTCGTCCCATACTGCCTCTTGGTCGCTGTAAGCGGCGCCTGAACTCATCCGGCACTCTCGAACGCTCTGCAGTTTGCGGCTGCGCAGTTTAGGGTGAGCGTAATGGGTGGACTGGAAGTTCTTTGTCGTAAATCGCCAACGGCCTCGCTCTACGCAACTGACGGGAATCTGCAAGGAATTCTGAGCGGCGGCTATGAGGCTGATATTCACCACCCGGTTCTGTTTGGCTCCGACCAGGATTTCTCCTTCGGGAATCAGGATCGGCTTCAATCCGCGATTGAGAAGGATCAATTCGCCGATTCGCCCCTCTTCGGATACCTCCTTTACAATGGCTTCTCCCGATTCCAAAGCAGTTTTCAGGAGTACGTAATCGGCGCGAGCGCCGTTTTGCTTACGCAATGGAAATAGGGTGAGATTGCGGTGATGAATCGCTTTGCCTATGCTCAATTGAGACAGGGCTTCCTGAATCCGTCCGAGACGACTATCTCGTTTTTTTTGCCGTTGTTCTTCCGCCTTGCCGGAGAAAAGAGAAATCAACAGAAGGGTTTCCGGGGCGGCATTCCATTGCGCAGCCGCTCCCAATCGTTCCGCCATTCCTTGGATTGTTTCCGGAGAATCGTATCGATCCAAGGACTCATACGTAGAACGAACCAATTCATGCAAAGCTTCTCTTTCGTTATTGGGAGAAAGATTGGGGCGTAGAATATCCAGCCCTTTTTCGGATAGATAGATATTCAGCCGGAGAGGCCATCCGCGAGGCCGGTCGGTTTTGGAGAGGACGGCGCCTTCGGGTATGCATCCAGTGAGATAAATTTTTCCCTCATCCGTCAGTTTCGCCGCCCAATGGGAAATTTCTCTGGGTAGAAACCCGATCTCTTCCGATTCGCTGTTCCTTACAAGGATGGCCCAAGGATCATGAGGATTGTCGGGTTGCCGTTCAAAGCGCAATTCCTCTCCCGGTTTTCCTTCCCCCTTTGCATACGGCATGCCTTTTATCTGGCAATAGATTTCCCCTATTGCCGTTTCCGGTTGAATGAACGTTTTCTTCATGGGAGCGTTCCTTTCCTGGATTGAATGAAGCAATACCAAACGGAATTGGACCATCGCAATGGAATCTCAAGCGGCCCGTCTGGCCGGATGGGTCTCCCAAAAAAAATTGAAGCGCGTGCGGCGATCGGGGGCGTAGGTTGTAATCCATTCGTATTCGCCATTCTCTTCTCCCCGCCGAACCACGGCGATCAATTCCTGATCTATGCAGGGGAGAAGGAAATACCACGAGGGGCAGCCCTTCTGCAGCCGCGGCAGGTAAGCGGGACGATAACCCCGCAGATGCATTTCTTCATACCGAAGTTGTACGCCTTCGCAGAACAGGGAGTAGGCTTTTTCCAAGGTCAAAGAAATCCCTGCGCGTTCCTTGATCCGTTCCAAAGCATGCAGCCGGATCGTCAGGCCTTTCGCTTTGCTCACCTTTAAGAATTTGCAACCCCGTATCGCCATGATGGCCTCCTCCTTTTTTTTCGATAACGATTTCATTATAAACAAGGGTTATGCCAACTCGCTGGGAGCGGGAAACGATTGATTATAACGCTCTTGAAAATAGGAGATTATGCGGAAGAAGATTCAAATTGCTGTAATTATGCAGGAGAAAAGAAATCGCGAATGGACGATCAAAATATTTGCTTGATCGATCAATAAATGATTGGCTTAATCTTCATTTAGGGCGGCCCACTTGCGCAAAGTATTGATGGAAACACCCAACCGCCGGGCGGCCTGAGTCCAGTTCCCATCGCATAATTTCAACGCGCGGGTCATGTAGAGACGGCGGATCTCCGCTTCGGGAACGATATCCGATTCGCGTTGCGGGAGGAATCGGCGGAACTCGTCCTGCATTGGCCGATCTTCTTTCGTCCCCTCGTGGAGAGAATGGAGTTTTTCTTGTTCGATCAGTTCGCGGAGAGGGCAATCGAAATAGGCCGAGCGTTTGAGCAAATTGACGAACTGGCGAATGTTCCCCGGCCAATCGTACTCATAGGCCGCGCGCCAATCTTCTTCCTTCAAACGCAAAGAATATCCATTTTGTTTTAGGTTGTAGATCGCCGACCGGGCGATAGGTTTCATGTCCTCCGGCCGTTCTTTAAGAGAAGGGATGCGCATTTGCAGGACATTCAGCCGGTAATAGAGGTCAAGCCTGAATTTATTCTCGGCGATTGACTTCGTCAAATCCTGGTTAGTAGCCGCGATGATCCGGACGTCCACCGGGTGGGGTTGTATCGTGCCCAGCGGGGTAATAGCGCCTTCTTCCAGCGCCCGCAGCAGCTGAGTTTGCGCCTGCAAGGGGAGCTCCGCCAATTCGTCCAAAAAAAGAGATCCTCCCTCGGCGGCGTCAAACGCTCCCTCTTGTTTTTCTTTCGCTCCTGTGAATGCGCCGGCTACATGCCCGAAAAGCCGATCGTTCGCTAAATCCGGATTGACGCTCAGCACCGCGCAATTGACCGGAACAAAGGGACCTTGGCTTCGGCGGCTGGCTTCATGCAGCGTTCGCGCCGCGATCTCTTTGCCCACGCCGCTGGGACCGAAGATTAGCACCGGCTCTTCCACCGGTCCCAACCGTTGAATCATGGCGCGGAGTTTTATCATGGCTGGGCTATCTCCAAGAGGAATAAAGCGTCCGTTTTGCCGATGGAACTCAGCCAATTTGCGATCGGCGTCGGTCAGCGAAGTCAATCCCGCCAAAATATGAATGGCGCGGATAAAACTGTTTCCGTCGCCGTATTTGAAATACCGGTCCGAGGAACCGCCGACCAAATCATGCCAGAACCGATCGTTTTCCGAAATCTTCTTCTTATTCTGCGCGTATTGTTCAGCCAATTGCAACAGCTGATCGGCTAGTGAGTTGGAGGCGATCTTAAGGCTGCGATATATCGCTTCCGTGTTGCTGGCGCAGTCGAAAAAGATGGTTTTGCATACGGCGCGAAGAGTGGTTTGGCGAGAAGATAGATACCCCCGTCCGCAATACCAGTGGACAAGAACCTTATGGCTTTTCAAATACCGCAGGACGGAAAGCAAATGATCGATAGGATCCGGAAGGCCAAGCCCGCAGACCGCAATGAAACGCGGTAGAAACTCCAAATCCGCGATTTCCGCTAACGTTCCGGCCACGCGCCGCGCACTGGTAATCGTCACGGCGGCTTTGGGATGTTTCTGCAGAACCATAGCCGCCGAGCAGGCTCCATCCAGACCATGGCTCGTAACGATGACCGCCCTTTCTCCCATCACGATCCTCCTCCAGATAGCCATATGCTCAATATTTGAAGAAATCGATCAATTATTGATGGATACCTAGATCAATGTCAAGACGATGAATCTGGCGATAGCGAATTGAAAAGCCTAGTCTTAATACCGGAATGGGTAGAAACGGTATCGGTATTTCCTCCAACCGTCCAATCTGAAGTAAATAATCCTGCGAAACGCCAACAACGCCCCCCAATAGCGCATGGTTCATTACTATCTCTTGTTCTTGAACTCAATAACTACCGCTTGGTAAATCTTAAGTTCGGGCAGGGTAATGGCAATGCATCCGCTTTTGGATTCCCATGAGATGGGTTGGATTGTATCCGTGGGACTGAAGGCTTGCGCATTTTGTATTTCCCGTTTTTCCCGCAAGGGAATTGTAATATGGACGCTTTTATGAATCGCCGGATCGCCGGATTTAGTTTTAACATTCCATATGGGATCGTCGTCTTCGCGCCATTCTTTTTCCAGGAGAATCGGAATATGGTAATTTACGATATGAACTACCATGCGATCGGGTTGTTTTTCCTTTCCTGGAAGAATGTAAGGATGAATGTATATGCCGGCATCCGTATTCGGCGGACACCAACGCAAGGGAATCTGGAGCGTTTGTTCTAGCCGCTTGATGAAAGAGGATCCCAAATCGACTTGTTTTTCCCGATCGATGCGCCGCGCTTTGTTCAAAAAATCTCCGGCTAAGACAAAGGAATTGGAACGCTCTTCCATAAGACGCCAGGAATCCGACAGGCGGCTGGGAATATGTTCCGGCTGGAGATTTAAGATTTTACCCTTTCCATAGGAAGCTATTTTCCATTCATCGGCGGAAAAACTAACATTGCTTAAGGGATGGCTCGGTCGAGGTTGAGCGTAATGATTCTCGGTTCCAAATGGATCGATAACGGCCAGGCAGCCGCCGGATTCGGCGTAAGACAAGAGTTGATGGATTTGCGGCTCCTCTGCATAGCGCAGCATGGGCGCAAATACGACATCGTATTGAGATAAACGGGAAAGCCCCTCTTCGGTTATTATATCGAAAGGAATCTGGGTTTCGGAAAAGATGCGAACCAGGCGATGGGTCATGGCGAGATGTTCCGGATATTCGTAAAAAACCTGATCGCTCCAAAATAGCAGACCTGCGCGCGCTCCCGAATCGCCGCCGTTCCACAGATCGGAATGTTCGGCGAAAAACCGCTTCCAACGTTCCCGCGATTTCGGCGCGCCTAATCCCCCTTGGATAAACGCGCCGCCGCCGCCCGCCGCCGCCTCGGCTTGCGCTAAATCCGCACTCCGGTCATCCATGACTTTATAAAGCAATGTTCCCGCTCGCGTTCCCGCCGCCATAGCCCAGCGGAAAGCGAAAACGTTGGAGATAATGACTCCGCTTTCCAACGAACCGGGTTGCGGCATCTCTTCGAACATTTGCATATCGGACATCGGCGCGAAATGCACCAGGTCGATTCCATCCACCCGCCGCTTATTGAGCGCGTCGACGGTTTGCATCGATCCGAGATTGGCCACCGTGTAAAAATCGTCTCGGCGGCCCTGACTGGCGAAGATGCTTCTCCCGACTTGCTTGAGACGGGCATGCGTCGACGCCATGCTTTCACACCAAAACCGTTGAGTCTCCACCCACAACAACAAATCTCGCGGATTGGAACGGCATCGTCTTCGAATATCAGCAGAACCGAAGCGCCGGTTCAACAAATCGGCCAATTCCCGGCTTTTCAAGAATTCGCGAAAGCGATAGCGAAGGATGGTTTGGATGTAGAGATTCTTCTTATCCGCTGACAACTCATGAATTTGTGTATCGCCGAAACGTTCCTGCAAATAAGCATGTAAATCGTCCTCGGGAGGAAACTCGCCTGACGAATCCTGCATATAGCAGCGGAGAAGACGCCAATCTTCTTCCAATTTAATCGCGCTTACATCTATTCCGGGAATCGATTCGTCCGGCGGAAGCGAATGTAAATAGGATGGGAACGCCTCAAGAATCGCGCGCTCAAAGTCCCGATAAATGCCGGAAAGATTCAACTCGCGGGAATCGTCCGTTCCCAACGCCGAACGCAGCCCCTCGCGGCCGTATTTGCGGAACAGATAGATATCGAATTTGACTTGGCAGTAAGGACAGTAGCAATACTGCGTATTGACATCGAAAAACATGCCGTCATAGCCCACGGATGCCAGCTGCCGCACTACCAGGTCGAGATAGTCCGACCAGCCTGGATGATTGACGCACGGCTCGTAATGATATACGTCCGGCGGGCCTCCGCCCAAAGGCATTGGGCCGCGTACTTGCGACCATAACGTTGGATCGGCGTCCGGCCGCGGTCCCAAACCGAAATCCCGATAGTCGTCCCAATGATCGTAGAAATGGAAAAATCCGGTTCGCTTGTCCGGATGGCCAAAGAAAGCCATTGTATAAACATAGGGGATTAAGCGCTTGACTCCAGCCTCCTTCATTTTCGCGATGATGCGATGAATTCGTTCAATCTCGCGAGGGATTTGATCCGGCGGGAGAATTTCATCGGTGAATAACTCATGGCCGTAGGTCGGCCCTAGCGCCGCTTTAAAGGGAATCTGATAACCAAGATGAAACAAATCGGGAGGGCTATTCCTGAGTTCTTGGAGAAACGATTCGTTTTCCGGTTCCGGCAGATACTCGATGCAATAAGTATAGGGAACAGAAGTCTTGGCGGGAATGGCAAACTCTTTCACTATCGGAACGGGTGCAGCGGCCAACAACCAAGAGGCGTTTCCCGCCATGATGATAAACGCGATCTTATATCGCATGGTCCACCTCGCACAAGCGGATTATGAATCGAAAACGCCATCTAATTCCGACCGAAACGCCCCCAGATTCCTTTACTGGCCGCTAATCGTTGTTTTTAGGATAACCCGTTGTTGGAAAAAAGTTCGGTTGTAAGATAGCGCTCTCCCGTATCGGGAAGGATGGTTACGACGTTCTGGCCTTCGCCGAGTTGTTTGGCGATTTCCATCGCCCCGTAGGCGGCGGCGCCGCTGGATATGCCGCAAAAAACGCCTTCTTCTTTGCAAAGTCGGCGGGCGGTTTCTAATGCGTCTTCATTGGAAATCCGCATTACTTCGTTCAAGAGACTGCGATCGAGTACGGCGGGAACGAATCCGGCGCCAATGCCTTGAATTTTGTGGGAGCCGGGTTTTCCGCCGGATAAAACAGGGGAGGCGAGCGGTTCGATTCCGATCAACAAGATTTTGGGATTTTTTTCCCGCAAGTATTTGCCTGCGCCGGTGATGGTTCCTCCGGTTCCGATCCCCGATACGAAAGCGTCGATCCGGCCTTCGGTCTGTTCCCAAATTTCCGGCCCGGTCGTTTCGTAATGGGCTTGAACGTTCGCGGGATTTTCGAATTGTTGGGGCATGAAATAGCCATTATTCGCCTGCGTTAATTCCTGGGCTTTTTCTACCGCTCCTTTCATGCCTTTAGGACCTTCCGTAAGAACAATTTCTGCTCCGAACGCCTGCAGTATCTTCCGGCGCTCGATGCTCATTGTTTCCGGCATACAGAGAATTAGGCGATATCCTTTCACCGCCGCGACCATAGCCAAACCGATGCCTGTATTTCCGCTTGTCGGTTCCACGATAACGCCGCCAGGCTGGAGCTGTCCCGAGTTTTCCGCTGATTCAACCATGTAAAGAGCGATTCGTTCTTTCACGCAACCCGCGGGATTTTGCGCTTCCAACTTGAGCCATACTTCCGCTCCGCCATTAGGCCGCATCTTATTCATACGAACGATGGGGGTGTCGCCTATGAGTCCTAAAACGTTTGCTGTTCTTTTCGCCATAAATGCCTCCAAAAAATCTCCCCGCGTTGCATTGTCTATTGTCTATATATATACTATGTTAACTGTAGATATTAAGCAAGTAAATGGAACATGCCTTCTTGACAACTGGATTAGGGATAAGGAGGCTTCCAAAATGAAAAATTGGAAAATCGATGGAAGAATTACGCCTGATCGTCGAAGAGAACGCCAAAGGAACGCGCATCGATAAGTATCTCGCCAAGCGCGTGGAATCCTTATCCCGCAGCCGCTTGCAGCAACTCATCCAAACCGGTTCCGTCTTTCTCAATAGCGCGCCGATTGCTCGCGTCAGCGAAAAAGTAAAGGGAGGCGACCTGATTGCGCTGCTTCTGCCGCCGCCTGCGCCTAGCGATGTGGAACCGGAAAATATCCCAATCGATATCCTTTATGAAGACGCTTATCTGGTTGTTATCAATAAACAGCCCGGCATCAGCGTTCACCCTACCGAGTCGATGCACAGCGGAACGCTGGTGAATGCTCTGCTTTATCATATCGAAGATTTATCCGGCATCGGCGGCGTTTTGCGTCCCGGCATTGTGCATCGTTTGGATCGGGGAACCAGCGGCGTCCTCATTGCCGCCAAACAGGACGACGCTCATCGCAAACTTAGCAACGCTTTCAAAGCCAGGCGTATTCATAAAACCTATTGGGCTATCGTGCACGGGACGCCGCCGCAACTGCAAGGGGAAATCGATCTACCTATTGGAAGAAGCTCTTCCGACCGCAAACAAATGACGATTCGACCGGACGGAAGAAATGCGGTAACCCGCTATAAAATTCTGCGAGCAGGACTAGGCGGAACGCTGGTTGAGCTTTATCCTTTAACAGGCCGCACGCATCAGATTCGGGTGCATCTGCGCCATTTGGGTTGTCCCATCGTGGGGGATGTTCTTTATGGGACAAAAAAATATCTGGGCCGCGGCGAGTTGGAACGGCTTTTGGAGGGATATCCCGGCATTGCGCTTCACGCCCACTCTATCCGGTTCGAACACCCCGCTACGGGAGAAATCATGACGATAACGGCGGAACCGCCCGGCCCTTTAGCCGCCGTAATGGATCGATTGAAATGACAATGTTGAAAGACCCCCGTCTTATTATGACGGATGAAGATATCGCGCGCACCATTCAACGCATGGCGCACCAAATATGGGAACGCAACGCCAGCGGCGATCTGGTTCTAGTGGGAATCCGCAGCCGGGGCGTAACGCTGGCCCGGCGCTTTAAGGAAGCAATATCGCGAATCGCAGGGCGCGAAATACCGATAGGCGAACTGGATATCGGCCTCTACCGCGATGATATCAACCTGGCCCCAGCGCCTCCCGCCGTGCGCAGCACCGAAATCCCCTTCGATGTGGAAGGAAAGGACGTCGTGCTGATGGACGACGTCCTCTTTACAGGCCGAACCGTGCGGGCGGCGTTGAACGCGTTGATGGACCTAGGCCGTCCTAACCAGGTGCAATTGCTGGTGCTGATCGACCGCGGACATCGGGAATTGCCAATCCAGCCAGATTACGTAGGCAAGGAAATCAAAACCTATCACAACGAAATCGTCGCCGTGCGCATGAAGGAAGAAGACGGAAAAGACGAAGTGGTGATCGGTTTTAATGGGAATTAGTAACTCATGTTACGCAATCCTATATTCCCTCGCCCTTTGGGAGAGGGCTAGGGTGAGGTGGAAAATGGCAGAATGCA
Organism: Candidatus Omnitrophota bacterium; assembly: GCA_040755155.1. Lineage (NCBI taxonomy): Bacteria > Pseudomonadati > Candidatus Omnitrophota > Candidatus Omnitrophota bacterium. The sequence continues at coordinate 78,217 of JBFMBP010000134.1, forward strand.
GGATGGATTGAAATGATGCAACCCATCCTATCTTCACTACTAAGGAATTTATCATGAAGTGCAAAGTATTATTCCTTAGTGTTATGGTTTTGACTTTAGCGATCGGTTCCGCCATTATGGCGCAGGACAAACCCATCATGCAGTTTGGATGTGGGAATCTAACCTCGCTTGCATATTCCCTGGATGGCGCGAAATTCCTGACTGGGAGTGGGGATGGATTAGCGCGGCTATGGGATATTGAAACCGGCCAAGTGATCCGCACGTTCACCGGGCATGCAGGGAGTGTCAATTCCGTGGCCTTTTCACCAGACGGAAGTAAGGTGTTGACCGGGAGTGATGATTATACGGCGAAGCTGTGGGATGTTGATACCGGGCAGGAGATTCGTACATTCACCGGTCATACGAGTAGTGTCTTTTCCGTGGCTTTTTCTCCGGATGGGAGCAAGGTCTTGACTGGTGGATGTTTTGAGAATGGTGAGGATGTTATTGGTACAGCGAAGCTGTGGGACGTTGATACCGGGCAGATGATTCGCACCTTCACCGGGCATACGGATCCAGTCAATTCCGTAGTCTTTTCCCCGGACGGAAGCAAGGTGTTGACTGGGAGTTATGATGGTATGGCGAAACTATGGAATGCTGATACCGGGCAGGTGATTCGCACCTTCACCGGGCATACGGATGGCATCAGTTCCATGGCGTTTTCCCCCAATGGGAGCAAGGTGTTAACCGGGAGCAGCGACGAAACGGCAAAACTGTGGGACACTGCTACCGGGCAGGAGATTCGCACGTTCACCGGACATACGAGTATAGTCGAATCCGTGGCCTTTTCCCCGGACGGGAGCAAGGTCTTGACTGGGAGTTGGGATGAAACAGCAAAACTGTGGGACGCCGCTACCGGGCAGGAGATTCGCATATTCACCGGGCATACGGATGAAGTCCATTCCGTAGTCTTTTCCCTGGATGGAAGCAAGGTGTTGATTGGGAGTTATGATCATACGGCGAAACTGTGGAATACTGATACCGGGCGGGAGATTCGCACGTTCCCCGGGCATACAGGTGGTGTCGGTCCCGAAGCCTTTTCCCCAGACGGGAGCAAGGTCTTGACTGGCAGTTGGGATAATACGGCGAAACTATGGGATATCAATACCGGTCAGGTGATTCGCACGTTTACCGGGCATACGGATTATGTCTTTTCCGTGGCCTTTTCCCCGGACGGAAGCAAGGTGTTGACTGGGAGCTATGATGGTACGGCAAAACTTTGGAACGCTGATACCGGGCGGGAGATTCGCACGTTCGCCGGTTATATGTATGAAGTCAGTTTCGTGTCCTTTTCCCTAGACGGAAGCAAGGTGTTGACTGTGAGTAGGGATGGAACAGCAAAACTTTGGAACGTTGATACAGGCCAGGTGATTCGCACGTTCACCGGCTGCTCAACCAAGTGGACTTTCGCGCCAAGCAGATTCAACGTTGATACCGGCCAGGTGATTCACACGTTCACCGGGCATACGGATTTAGTCAATTCCGTGGCCATTTCCCCAGACGGAAGCAAGGTGTTGACCGGGAGTGATGATTATACGGCGAAGCTGTGGGACGTTGATACCGGGCGGGTTATTCGCACATTCACCGGGCATACGGATCCAGTCAATTCCGTAGTCTTTTCCCCGGATGGAAGCAAGGTGTTGACCGGGAGTGAGGATAAGACGGCGAAACTTTGGAACGCTGATACTGGTCGGGTGATTCGCACGTTCGCCGGTTATATGAATGAAGATGAAGTCAGTTCCGTGTCCTTTTCCCCGGACGGAAGCAAGGTGTTGACCGGGAATACTGGGAATTATGATGGAACGGCAATAATGTGGGACGCCAATACCGGCCAGGAGATTCATACGTTCGAGCATACGAGTGGGATTGAATCCGTTGCTTTTTCCCCCGATGGGAGCAAGGTCTTGGCAGGGAGTAGGGATGGTATGGCGAAACTATGGAATGCTGATACCGGTCAGGAGATTTACACGTTCACCGGGCATTCGGATATAGTTTATTCCGTGGCCTTTTCCCCCGACGGGAACAAGGTGTTGACTAGGAGTTGGGATGGAACGGCGAAGTTGTGGAACATTCGCAATGTGGTTGGCGTCAACCAATAGAGCCTTTACTGATAGTCAGCAGTAGGGTGGGTTCAAAGCGAAGCGTAGCCCACCCTTGCTTCTGAACATAACCAACGGCGGCGTTAAGAAAACGCAGAGCCTGCGCTCCATCTCTGCTTTCGTTGGGGGGATGAACGAAGGCTCGTACAACAAGAGACCGATTATGCCAACCTGGGGAAGAAAAGACTGCCTTGGATTGCGCGGCGTATCGCGGGAAGAGATCGAATTGGTTTTGGATACGGCGCGCTCGATGAAAGAGATTCAAACCCGCGCCGTGAAAAAAGTACCCACCTTGCGGGGGAAAATCGTACTCAATCTTTTTTACGAGCCGAGTACGCGTACGCGGACATCCTTCGAACTGGCGGCGACGCGGCTGAGCGCGGACGTTATCAACATCTCCACCGCCCAGAGCAGCGTCGTGAAGGGGGAAAGCGTCCTCGACACCGCCAACAACCTGCGCGTTATGGGCGTGGACTTGATCGTCATTCGCCATAATGTCAGCAGCGCGCCCTATCACCTCGCCCAAAACATCAACCTTCCCGTCGTCAACGCCGGCGACGGCACCAACGCCCATCCCACGCAGGGGCTGCTCGATCTCTTCACCATCCGCGAACGCAAGGGAACCATCGAGGGATTGACTGTCGTCATTGCTGGAGACGTGCTGCACGGGCGCGTGGCCCATTCCGATATGTGGGGACTGTTGACGATGGGAGCTAAAGTGCGCTTCGTCGGACCGCCAACCCTGATCCCTCCCGCGTTCAAGGAACTTGGGGTGGAGATTCATCACAACATCGACGAAGCCATCGAAGGCGCGGACGTCATCAATGTTCTCCGCATCCAACGGGAGCGGATGTCCCGCAATTTTTTCCCCAGTTTGAAAGAATACAATCGCCTCTTCGGCATGACGAAAGAACGTCTGAAAAGAGCCAAGCCGGGCGTTCTCATCATGCACCCCGGCCCTATGAACCGGGGTGTGGAAATCAACAGCGAAGTCGCCGATTCCGATTCTTCCGTCATCCTGGAACAAGTAACCAACGGAATCGCGGTGCGCATGGCCATTCTTTATCTGCTGCTTAGCGGCGAAAAAAAAGCCCCCAAAAAACAGGAAGAGACGCCGACGCTTTTTTGACATGGAAACCGATAGTCGAATTAACCATTGAGGCTCTTGCAAAATTTATGAAATCCATCATTCAATTCTCCCCCCAAGCTTGGGGGGAGTTAGAGGGGGGTTGATTTTAATGGACTTACCTCAACCCCCACCTAACCTCCCCCAAGCTTGGGGGAGGAATAATAGAGTTTTGCTAGAGGCTCCATTAATAAAAACGGCGTATACCCAGCGTGGAAGCAAACATGAAAACACTCATCCGGAAAGCTCGTGTTTTAAATCCGGCGGCTTACGAAGACCTGACCGCCGACGTTCTGATCGATGAAGGCAAGATCGCCGATATCGCCCCCTCACTCTCCGTTAAGGACGCCGAAACGGTGGACGCGGAAGGATTATGGCTGCTGCCGGGCCTGATCGATATTCACGTCCATTTGCGCGAACCCGGAAACGAAGGCAAGGAAACCATCGCCTCCGGCGCCCGAGCGGCGGCGGCGGGCGGTATCGCTTCCATCGTCTGCATGGCGAACACCACCCCCCCCATCGACAGCAAAACCGGCATCGACTTCATCCAGGAAACCGCCAAAGCCGCCGGCATGGCGCGCGTCTATCCCGTAGGCGCGCTGACGAAGGGGATGGCGGGTTTGGAAATGGCGCCCATCGGCGAAATGGCGGAAGCGGGCGCCGTAGCCATCTCCGACGACGAAAACGGGATTATGGATTCTTACCTCATGCAACGGACGATGGAATATTCCACGATCTTCCAAATTCCCATTATCAACCATGCGGAAGATCACGCGCTGACGCAGGATGCTGTCGTCAACGAAGGCAAAATGTCTGTAACGCTGGGCTTGTTCGGCTCTCCGAAAGAAGCGGAAGCCATCCAGGTCGCCCGCGATCTCATTCTCGCCAAAAAAACGGGGGCGCATATTCATTTCGCCCATATCAGCGCGGCGGAATCGGTGGATATCCTGCGTTTTTACAAATCGAAAGGCGTCAAAGCCACGGCGGAGACGGCGCCCCATTATCTCGTTCTCACCGATGAGGCGGTGGATCATTACAATACGGACGCAAAAGTGCGCCCGCCCTTGCGCAGCAAGGAAGATCAGGACGCTCTCTACGAAGGACTGCGGGATGGTACCATCGATTGCATCGCTACGGACCACTCGCCTCATAGCCTCATGGAGAAAGATCAGGAATTTCCCCTGGCGCCTTTTGGAATTGTTGGGCTGGAAACACTGCTTCCTTTGGTCATGGGACGCATTTGGCAACGCTCCGGCTTGGAATTGCTGGACCTCTTGAATCTTGTCACCTTTAAGCCCGCCCAAGTAATGAAATTGCCGGGAGGCCGGATCGAGGTTGGAGGTCCCGCCGATCTGGTCCTCTGGAATCCGGAACCGGTTTATACAATCGACAAAAACCAATTCTATTCCAAATCCCGCAATACTCCTTTCCATGGCTGGGAAGTAAAAGGCCGCGTCGAAGCGACGTATATTGGAGGAAAGAAAATTTACCCCTTTTCTCCTGTCTGAAAGAGAACAAAGCTTACGTTTTCCAAAAATTCATGTAAAATGATTCCTAATAAGCATAGTTTTATGACGTACCGGTTTTGCGTCTCATGACTTCCCTGCCGTATTGTTTTGAGAGGCAACAATAAGTACTTTTAGAACATGCAACTCAAAACAAATCAAGGAGAAGTATCATGGCGACAGGAAAAGTAAAGTGGTTTAACGAGAGCAAAGGGTACGGTTTTATTGCGGAAGACAGCGGGCGTGAATTATTTGTTCACCATACGGGAATCTCCGGAAACGGCTTCAAAAATCTTTATGAGGGACAAAAAGTTCAGTTCGATACTGAGCAAGGCCCCAAAGGTCCGAAAGCCGTAAACGTCTCCGCGTTAGACTAGTATTATCTCCCAATCGCAAAAAAAGCCGTTGGCGATTCATCCGAGCCGCCAACGGCTTTTTAATTTTAAAAATCGATCGCAAAGGAATCTATCGCGTGGCGCCAAGGGCAAGGCGTCAGACTACCCTTGAGGGAACGATCAAAGGCAGACTTCGTCTTGCCTTTGCCACCCCGTTTTTTTCATCATTCATCATTCCGAACTCACACGCTCTCCGGCGTGGGATGCTCCCACGGTTGCCTGTATGGCCTCTGCAACAGCTTATTCGCCTCTTCGTCGCCGATGACTCGCCCCTTTTCCGGATCCCAGGCGAGGGTCCGGCCTAGTTTGGCGGATAGATTGGCCATGATGCAGCTGGAACTGGAGATGTAGCCTTGCTCGATGTCGGAAACGGGCTTGCTGCGGGAATCGATCGCTGCCAGGAAGTTTTTCATGTGGGTGCGCAACGACGCTGCGACATGGCGTTCCAGGTCTTTTTCCGTTTCGTCTTCGGGATATTTATCGTATTCGTAAGCGACGTCCTGATGAATCGGCTCCCCGGCGCCTTCGGGAATGAAGTCGAATCCGAAAACGCTCATTTTTAACGTTCCTTTATCGCCATAGATCGTCGCCGACCAGGGATACTTAGGATCGGGCGCAGCGCCCCAAGCGCGTTGCTGCCATACGACGTTGAGGTTGTCGTATTCGAAGGATGCGGTCTGCGTATCGAAGGTATTGGCTTTGCTGTCTGGATGGATCAGGATGTTTCCGTAGGAACTGATCCGCTTCGGCCAGCCCAGATCCAGCAGCCAACGAACCATATCGAACATGTGAACGCACATGTCGCCCATAATGCCATTGCCGTATTCCATGAAGGCTCGCCAGCCTCTGGGATGCGTCCATTTCGTGAAGGGGCGCATGGGCGCCGGTCCCGTCCACATTTCGTAATCGAGATTTTCGGGGGGATCGATGTTGGGAGGATTGCCGTTGGCGCGCATGTGCCAATAGCAGCAAATCTCAACGTGTCCGATCTTGCCCAATTTGCCTTCGCGAAGAATTTTATCGCGGGCGTCGATGAGATGGGGAGTGCTGCGCCGCTGCATTCCCACTTGCACCACCCGATTGTATTTGCGGGCCGCCGCCAGCATAGCCTGGCCTTCGATAACATCGACGCTGATGGGTTTTTCAACATATACGTCGGCTCCGGCTTTGACGGCGGCGATCATGGGCAAGCAATGCCAATGATCGGGTGTGGCGACATGCACAATGTCCAACTGTTCCTGCTTGAGCATTTCGCGGAAGTCGCCGTAGGTTCGCGGCTTCTGCTTCGAGAGCTGGCGCGAAGCGACGATCTCGGCGGCTTCGGCAACCATTTTTTTATCGACGTCGCATAATGCCGCCACTTCCACCGGCGCTACCTGAATCAGGCGCAGCAACGCGCTCTTACCGTACCAGCCGCTGCCGATCAGTCCGACGCGCCTTGGCTTTTGAGCATCGTATTCCGCGGCGTAACCGCCCGCCGCCGATAGCATCAATCCCGCTGCGCTTGCTTGTAAAAATTTCCGGCGATTCATAGTTATTCTCCTGAGCGTATATCGTAGGATGGGTCACGTCGTTTGACCCATCAATTACTCCACTACTTAATAATGATGGGTCAAAAAACGCGACCCATCCTACCTTTTCATCACTAATCACTCATCATTTCAAAGCGTCCAGCCTTGGCGGTATTCGCATTGCAGATGCCGGTTGGCATTTTCATGGTTGATAAACCGGCCCTTTATGGAATCCCACCGCAGTTCTACGCCATCGTATATGGTTGCGATCACGCCCAGCAGCGCCAATTCGGTCAGCGGACCGCCGTAGGAAAAGTTCGAACACGCGGGCTTCCCGTCCTTGCAGGCGCGTATCCAGTCCCGATAATGATTGTCGTCCGCTATGCGAGGGATTGTCTGGGGAGGATCGGGAACTTCTTTCGCCCTCGATTCCGGGACGATGCGGGGATTTCCCGCGCCGTGCGAACTATGAACGATCGATCCCTTGCTCCCAATCAGAATCGCCCCCGCTTTCGAATTCCAATCGTCCAATTTTACGTCCCGCAATTGCGGGATATCCACCGTTTTGCCGTAGGTCCACGTAACCTTCACAGGCGGCATAGCCCCGCGGGCGGGAAAACGATAGAGGATGCCGGAATTCAATGCGAATCGTTCGGGAGAATAATTCCTGCCTCCATTCTTCGCTTCAATGGATTCTGGAGCGCCCAACTGCAAAGCCCAAAACGCCGGATCCAGGATATGGCATACCCAATCGCCGAGAACGCCGGTTCCGAAATCGCGCCAGCTTCTCCATTTTCCAGGCAAATAGGTGGGATGATAGGGACGAAACGCCGCCGGACCAATCCATAAATCCCACTCCAACGTGGGGGGGATGGGCGGCGAATTCTTGGGACGGTCTGAGCCATCGCCGTAGGATTGCGTATACCAGGCGTGGACTTCTTCCACATCGCCGATGGCCCCATTGGCGATCCATTCGCACACCTTTCGAATCGGATGAGAGGAATGTCCCTGGTTTCCCAATTGCGTTTGGACTTTATGCTCGCTCGCCGCTTTCATCAGCGCGCGCACTTCGTAAAGATTATGCGCCATCGGTTTTTCCAAATAGACGTGTTTATCTCGCTGGATAGCGTTTATGGCCATGACGGCGTGAACATGATCCGGAGCGCCGACGATCACGGCGTCCACGTCTTTCTGCTTGTCGAGCATGACGCGGAAATCCTTGTATTTGGGAACTTTCTCGAACCGGTTGAACGATTTCGCCGCTTGCTTCTCGTCCACGTCGCATAGCGCGACGATATTTTCGCTGAGGCATTGTTCCATATCGTATCCACCCCGGCCGCCCGCTCCCATTACGGCGATATTCAATTTATCGCTCGGCGGTTGAGCGCTCTCTCGGCCCAGAACGGAAGGCGGCGCAATCGTGAAAGCGGCCGATGCGATAGCCGCTTGCTTCATAAAATGGCGCCGCGTAGTTTTGGCGATTCGATTTTTCATTTTACCTTCCATCCTTTACGTTAACGTAAAAATCGCCAAGAATCGGCAATCAATAGTCCCGCTCTAGTGCGATTCGGAATTGCATAAACTTGTAGGGTGGATCGAGGGAAGCAAGCCCCGCCAATACCAAACGATCTTTATTCTTCTTGCGCTTTTCTTAATTGCGCTAGCCGCATCTATCCAGCGTTTCGAATGTATCACATCCGAAAAAATAGATTAAGGCGGAGAGGAGAGACGAAGTGTGGTTCTTCGTCTTTCCTTACCATTCGCCAACGATAAATAAGGCTTTAACGCAAAAAGGGCGGAATGGCTGCCGCCGCTCCGCCCATAAAGCCGCCTTTTTCATCATTCGCTGGCACACTATTGGCGCTGGAAGCTGCGCATCCGTTCGCGCATCTCCTCGATTTCCTTATTCACTTCCTTCACTTTTTCCTTCCAGGCGTTGTTTTGTTCTTCGGAAAGAACCTCTCCCGCTTTTGTCATGAAAGACTCTTTCTCTTTTTGATATTCTTTCTCCGCTTTCTCCCTTTCGGCCGCTTCCATTTGCACTCCAGCGAAGGGCGAATCGGCGGGAACCATCTTCTTGCCCAAGGTGATCGCCAACGGTTGCAGTTTTTCGCGCTGTTCTTTTTTCAACTCGAGCAGCCGCAGGGCGCGCAACTCGGCGTCAGGGAAAAACACGCGCCGCGTCAATGCCCCTTCGACCTCCTCCAATTCTTTCTCGGATAGCACTTCTTTCAATTCCTTCTTCATATCCGCTGCGGTCTCTTTTTGCATTTTAGTGAAGAAATCTCTTCTTTCTTGGTCGCTCATACTTTGAAAATCGACCGAGCCGCTTTGCATTGCCTCCCGTCTCTTCGCTGAGATATCAGTGTAAACCGTAACGACTTTTTCCGATAATTCCGGATTCAGCATCAAAACATCGCAAAGAATCATCACCGCCTGCCCTCGAAAGCCTCTTCGCGGCGGCTGTTGATCCTGCGCCGAAGCCAACATGACAACGATTCCCAATAACGCAATTGCTAATCCTGCCCTCTTCATAAGATATTCTCCTTTCGCGCTTTTATTGAATCTCCAGCATCGCTGGATATTTATATATGTCGTTGAAACCGAGCGTCAATGTTCCAAGTATTCATAAAGATGATTCGATTTTTTAATATCAGAAAGAGTGATTCATCCATAGTAAGAATTGAGAAATAATCCATATAAACACCTAGAATCTCAAACGCCCTTGGTCGCCGCGCAATCGCAGCCATAATTATAGATGACATTCCGATTGTAAGGAAAAACCATGCGCGTTTTATTGTTGAATCCACCCGGCGATAAGCCGTATTTGCGCGATTATTATTGCAGCCACTCCGCCAAGGCGCGTTATTATTGGCATCCCTACGATCTTGTCGTCCAGAGCGGCATCCTTTCCCGCCGCCATGAGGTGGAATTTCTCGACGCCAATTGCTTGGGGCTGACTTTTCCCCAGGCCGCCCGGCGCGTCCGCGATCTAGCGTCGCAAGCGATCGTCTTCCTTACCGGCGGCGTCTGCTGGAAGCAGGATTTCGCCTTTCTCGAATCCCTCGGCCTTCCCGATAATTTCCCCATCGCCGGAACCGGCGACGTTTTGGTCAGCAAGGGGCGCGAATTGATGGGGCGTTATCCGTGGCTGAAAGCGATTCTGCTCGATTTTACTGCTTCCAGCATCGATGGTTTTCTCGCCTCCTGGAACGCCCAAACCGGCGCCGTCGAACGGGACGATCTGCTTCCCAATCTTCTCTACCGCTCCGGCGGCGCTATTTTGCGCGGCCTCGATCCCGGCGAGCGCTACTACTCTTTTCCCCTGCCGCGCTACGATCTATTGCCGTTGGCCAAATACAGCATTCCCCACGGACGACGACGCCTTTTCGCCTCGTTTCTCACTGATTTCGGTTGTCCCTATCACTGCTCGTTTTGCTTCAACGGCAAATGGGCGCACAAACTGCGCGACCTCGATAACGCATTGCAGGAACTGCGCTATGTGCGCGATCTTGGCATCTGCGAGTTGTGGATCAAAGACCTTACCTTCGGCGTCAACCGCCAACACACGACGGAATTTCTTAACCGGCTCATCGCAGAAAAGTTGAATTTCGATTGGATAACGCTCTCCCGCGTCGACGTGATGGATGAGGAACTGCTTACTTTAATGGCCCGCGCGGGTTGCCATACGATCCAATTCGGCGTCGAATCCGCCGATCAGGGCATCCTCAATTCGATCGAGAAGGGCATCGAACCGGCGCGAGTGATGGAGATATTCCGTCTTTGCCGCCGTCTCAAAATTCGCACCCTGGCCCATTTCATTATCGGCCTGCCCGGCGAGACCGAAGCGACCGCTCTCCGCAGCATCGAATTCGCCAAAGATTTGGACCCGGACTTCATCTCCTTCAACGTCGCCGCTCCCCGCATGGGAACCGACCTGCGTTCCGAAGCCATTCGCCAAGGCTGGACGCCCAAAGATGTGGAAACGGTGGACAATTCCATCGCCTTCCCCCAAATGGAGATAGGGACTTTATCCAGCGACCGCGTGCGCGAACTACGCAATCAGGCCATCCGCGAGTTTCATCTGCGCCCCGCTTATCTCTGGCGCAAAGCCCGCGATTTCCGCTCCCCCCGCGAAGCCTGGCGCGCCGCCCGCAACGCTTTTTCGCTCCTGCGCTCGACGCGGAATCGCCCCGATCTAGCCGATTACGCCGAAGGGGATATGTGATAACTGAGGGATATGATGAAGGGTAAGATGAGGCGCGTTTTTTGCCCCATCGATTTTTTACGAAGAATGAAGTCGCGATTACTGTTCATCCACCTCAAGTTGAATGACGGAGAAACAGATTTCCATCAAAGAATTAAGGCAGTTATCGAGATTCCCCGTTATGGCTATCATGCAGTCTTTCTGCGGCAAGTAAGCGAAGTAGGCATTAAAACCGGAGATGCCGCCTGTCTTTCCCGGCAAGAGATATTTTCCCATCTTGAGTATTTCCAAACAGTAGCCATAGGACATTCCTGTGCCGGGTTGCTCAAAGGGAAGGCCGTTGTTTAAACAGGCAGGCGCAAACATCGCCTTGATGCTCGCTTGTTTCAGCAGCGCATCCGGTTGGAAGGCTTTTTTTAGTTTTATAAGATCCGAGGGATTGGATAATATTCCCCCGCTGGCGTAAGGAGCCGATACGCTGGCGTATTTGGCGTTCTGCATGTTTCCGGTGGCCGTATCCAGCGCATAGCCCGCGACTCGTTTCTGTATGATGGCGCTATTGCTGCCCAACCTGGTGTAAGTCATGCCCAGCGGTTTGGCGATGCGTTCGGACAGGAATTCGCCGTAAGCTATTCCCGACGCCTTCTCGATCACGAGTCCCAGGAGAATGCATCCGGAGTTGCTGTATTGCGCTCGCTGTCCTGGTTCGAAGTCAAGAGGCAAAGACTCGAGCATGTTCACTACTTCCTGGGGACGCCAGTCCTTCGCCTGATTAGAGCTGAAAGTCTCCACGGAGAGGATTTCCTTAATCCCGGAAGTGTGTTGCAGCAAGTGCCGAAGCGTGATTTCGCCGCTTCCGCGAAATTCGGGATAGTATTTCGACAATTTGTCCTCAATCCGCAGTTTCCCATCTTCTTGAAGCAGCAAAATAGCTAGAGCAGTGAACGTCTTCGTCAACGAACCAACTTCGAAAACCGAATCCGTTGTCACCGGGATTTGGTGCTCCAAGTTCGCAAATCCATAAGATCGTTCAATGATTTTGCCATCGGCTGGAGATATGGCGATCGACAGGCCAGGGATATTCGCCCTTTCCATGATCGGCTTCACAATACCGTCCACGGCTTCCGGGGTGACGGCATCACTTTCCCTTACAAAAGCCGGCGAGGTTATCAGCCCAATTAGTATGGCGCCCCAAATAACTTGGCCTACTTTGTACCATCGCATCGGAAAATTTCCCTTCCTTCTATCAATTAAGAGGCGGATATTCTTTCACCTAAAATAGTAAATGAGATTTGATTATATCATATAAACGACATTCGCTTCGATCTTTATGCGTTTTTTCTGCAAATGAAACGCGGTAATTTTTGTAAGGATCGCAGCTCGATAGGATTGGTAAAAAGCGAAGCATAGAAAAGTAAGATGGGTCGCGTTGTATAAACCATCGTTTTTAACGGATATAACAAATAGATGAGGCAAACGTCGCGACTCATCTTGCGATCCCGATTAAACCATCGTCAAACAGCAAGACTTGCACTCTTGAGAAAATTGGACAATTGGGCGTGCGCTGTCTCTGGCGGAATGGAACTGGGAGGCGTGGAACCGTGAGCTACATGATTGCGAAATGTTCGGATATTCTTGGCGTTGTTAATATCTTGTTCCGCCGCAGGCGGATAGAACAATTCGATAATATCATTTACGCGCCAATTATCGATTCCATTTCTTAAAAATTCGTGCAACTTTGCCGCCAACTCCGCCGGAGTTGTTGCGGATGTAGATAAGGACTCCAGGCTTTCGGAAAGGTGGTCGCGGAGTGTCCGTTCAAAGGTTGCAAACAGAGCAAAAACCATGAGTTTACATAGATTTTCTTCCGCTTGGTCGAGCATCTCGCGCCCTTCTTGAGGAGGTAAGGAGTATAAATCCGTATTGGATAATGGGTCTAGGCGCCGATCAAGCGCGCGTCTGGCAACTTTGATGGCGGCCATTGTGAATTGGAAGGTTTTTATGTGTTCGTCAAGCGGATTCATCATCGTCCCAACACTTCTATCAACCGATAAAATAGATCGGCATTCAACGATGGCAACATGCCCAACTGACGATTTTGAAGAAATACCCATCCTTTTACAATGTCCGTTAAATAGGGATGAGATTCCCTTTCTTCGAGAATCTTGCCATTTTCCGTCAGCAAGTCGATTCGAATTGTTGGAGCGCCTTCGGAAACATAGATAAGCGTTTCGGTTCCAAGGTCGCTTTTCATATCCACGCGCCCTTCAGCGCCAATGATCCAGCGTCCTCGGGGAATCAGACGAACAGTCTTGCGGTTAGGGCGTTTGATAACTAAGACCTTCGCTTGGTAAGCGTCAATAGGTTCTTCTTTTATTGTAATGCGTTCTTCCTCAATATCCGCTTTTGGAACAATATCGCGAACCCAATCATCTACTTTACTGTAGAGTTCGTTCAAGCGAGAAAGATATTCATCGCGCAAATGCTCGGGATTTGTTTCATGATTCATGATGAGGTCTCCTTTCAAAACGCGATGGATAATATCCTGTCTATTCCTCACTCCGTCGAGCGGCTGACGTATTCGCCGGTTTGCGTATCCACGACGATCTTCTCGCCTACCTTAATGAAGTTGGGCACAGAAAGTTGAAAGCCCGATTCCGTGGTCGCCGGTTTGGGGGAGTTGGAGACGGTGGCGCCTTTCAATTCCGGCATTGTATCCGCAATGACCTGGATCGAGGTTTTGGGCAGCGTTACGCTGATCGGCTGATTTTCCAACGTCGCGATTTGTACCACCATCCCGTCCCGCAGGAAATACTTGGCGTCGCCGACAAGTTCTGGGGAAAGAAGCACTTCGTCGTAGGTCTGCGAATTCATGAAGTGGAATCCGGCGCTGTCGAAGTACATGTAACTCGCGTCGAACGTGAAGAAATCGGCCACTTCGATCTCTTCCGTCGAGCTGAATCGCGTATCGCACTGCGTTCCGTTGAGGATATTGCGCAGCGTGCATTGCACGAATGCCCGTAAGTTTCCGGGCGTACGATGTTGAAAGTCCAAAACCTTGTGCGGCGCCCCTTTGAAAATGATGACGTTGCCTTTGCGAATATCGTTTCCCTTCATGAAAGCCATTCCTTTATTGTATTTACTGGATTTTCAAAACTTGATTATCCTTATTTCCGTTCTTTTTCAAGTGGGATTCGCCGAAATTCCCCGCTTTGACTCTTTTAGCCCGGCGGTCGAAGCCGGGCAAAATCATTCCTCCGCCATCTCTTCACCGCGAACGATCTTCCATTGGCGCAGATAATGAACGATGGGAAAGATGACCAGCATTCCTAGGATGGGGATAACGCCGTTATAGATGCGATTTCCCCCAATCCAAAAAGAATCCCAAAGCGGAGCCGTTTCAAAGAGCGCTTTCCGCATTACGAAGAAACAGACCCAGCCGCCGTGCAATCCCACGGACAACCACAACGTCCCTGTACGCTGCGCAGCGTAACAGAGAATGAATCCCACTAGAAACAAACCCGCCGCTTCCGGGAATAATTTAAATGTGGAAATCATCTCGTGCAACAATTGTCCGCATAATTGAAATCCCGCCTGCCAGGAATTTGGATTCTCCAGCGTCCCGCCCTTGCCGCTTAAAAAGTGTAGGGAAGAGAAGATGGCGCTCGAAACGCCGCCGCCCATAATCCAACCCCAGCGCCGAGATAACGATCGAAAAATCAATCCCCGGAAAATATATTCCTCTACTAAAGCCACCGCAGCGCCTGTCGCCAAGCCTTCTATTATTTTTTGTTGGAGATAGGAGAAGGAAAAGAGCAAGGAATATGTCCATGCGCCTATAAATAAGTACAAACCGCTCAACGAAAAAAGAAAACACGCTGCGACGATCAGTCCGGCAAGCAAGTTTCGTATTCCATCCTTTGAAACGCGAAGCCCTACTTTACCAGGATGCTGCAACCCGATTTGCCGCCGGGCGAGCATCAAGCCGAGCACAATGCAAATCTCCCACAAACGCCGGAAAATCTTTATCGGCGCATCTAAGCCGGAAACAGCCGATGCGGCGTAAAACAAAGGATGAAGCAAACATGCGGCTAAGGTAGAAACGATTAGGACAACGATCACGCGCCAAAAGACGGGGATTTTCATGATGGAATGAATCAACCTAAAAACAATGATGAATGATGAGTGATGAATGATGAGAATTTGAAATTCAACGAGATTCATCACGCATCGCTGTTTTTATGATCTTGGCTCGATGAAATAAAAAAAACAAGTTCGATGCGTCCCGAATTCATCATTCATCATTCCTCATTCATCATTCCTCATTCCTCATTCATCACTCATCATTAAAAAGACGTTCCCCGCCGGATTTTTCCAGCGGGGCAAAGGAGACGTAAAACCCAGTGGCGATTGGGGAGGTAAATCTTAATGGACGAAAAGCGGCTCCATTCTCATGCGGATATTGGGCCGACGCAGTTTGCTCATGGCTTGTTCTTCGATGCGGCGCACGCCTTCTGCGCTCAATCCCATCTTTTTCCCGACTTTGCGCAGGCTCAGACGCTTGCCGCCGCCTTTCAGATTATAGCGGTACGATAATACCTCGCGTTCTTTGTCGTTGAGAATTCTCATGGCGGAAAGGAGGCGCCGAGCGGCCTCTTTAATCCATATCCGTTCGCGAGGGTCCGGCTGATTCTCGTCCTCCAATATCTTTTCCATGCCGGGATGGTCTTCATCGATGGAATGAATAGTATGAAAGGTAGGCGCAAAATTATCGAGTTCTTCGATGCGTTCCTGTTCGGTATTCAACCGGTCGGCAATCTCTTCCCGATAGGGTTTTCTTCCATATTCCATTTCGAAGTTCTTTTCGAAAGCGCGCATCTTGCGCAGAAGTTCCAGTTTATTGATAGGAAGGTTTACTGGCCGAGTTTTTTGTTCCAGCGCCCGTTGAATGTAAAGCCGGATCCACCACGAGGCGTAGGTAATCAGGCGGCAGTTCTTTTCGGGATCGAATTTGTCCAACGCTTCGATCAATCCCAGATTTCCTTCCTGAATCAAGTCGGAAAGGCTAAGGCCCTGGTTGCGGTAGGGCAGAGCCATTTTAACGACGAAGCGCAGATTGGATTCGATCAATCGCTTGCGCGCATTGGCGTCGCCAGCGCGATGGCGCAGGATCAGTTCTTTTTCCATTTCGATCGATAAGGGTTCGGAGGGAGCATCGCATGGATCGTTATAATGATTGAGAAGGATATCGGATTTCATTTTCATTCTCCCTAGGATGTTGATGATGCGCGTTTGTTTGCAATTAATACAAGGATTATGCCAACATCCAGGAAAAACGTTTAATTTTACCAAATCCCGGTATAGTTTTACTTAACCTTACTGATTCAAGTAAGTAATAAACGGGAAATTGTTTTAATTCTTCACAAAAAAAGCATCGTATCATTACAATAATTGGTAAGATTAGGGTAGGTGTGTGGGATTATGCTCGGCAGAATCCTGCGCAGGTGCGCAGATTCCTGCGCAGTTAAATGAATAGAATCGATAGAATTTATAATTTTCCCAACGCGCATCGATAAGCCGCTTCCAATGAGTCTACATGGACTTTCCAATTGTATTTGCGCTCGGCAGTTTTTCTTCCCGCCGCGCTCATGCTTTGTCTGACGTTGGGATTTTTTAGAATCCAAAGCGTCTTTTCCGTCATAGTTTTGATGTCGCCGCAGGCAGCGCACGAACCAGCGCCTAACGTCATTTTGCGCGTCTCCCCTACGTCGGATGCTACAACCGGCAATCCCATGGCCAAATATTCGGCGATCTTCAAGGGCGATTTGGCTCGCGTAACGTCGTTCAATTCGAAGGGGGCTAATGCGACGTCCGCCAGCGATAGATAACGCGGCACATCCCCGCCGGGAACGTAATCGGTGAAAAGAACGCGATAAAAGACCTGCTTATCCATAGCCCGTTTTTTGATGGATTCCAGTTTTCTTCCCCCGCCAAGAATCAACAATTTCGCCGTTGGAATTTCCTTAACGACAAGTGCGAAAATATCGACGGCTTGCTCAGCATAACTGGCCACTTCCAATTGCCCGCTGTAGGCGAGGACTGGACCCTCTATCCCCAGTTTTTCGAGCAATTCAGGGTCTTTTTCGCGGGGATGAAACCGCTCTAGATCGGCGCCGACGGGAGCGTCCCAAAGCCGATCCGGCGGCGTTCCCCACTGCAACGCTTTATCCCGCAGAAAATCGCTGGCCACGGATACCGTATAGCTAAGGCGCGGCAGCAAACGGTCCCACTTTCCCGCCGTCCACCCCGCCCAATAGGAACCGGCAAGCTCCCTCGCGATTCCTTTTTCCCAATCGTCCCAATCGTAATGGAGGGGGATATTCCAACGCCGGGAAAGATAAATCGCTGGCAGCGATGCATCGGGATAAGCTTTCCAAAGATGAATTAAATCCGGTTGGGGCTGTAAGGAGAGCAGAACTTTCAAATTGCTTCCAGCTGCGAAGACGCTGCGGTTCATCGGCAGAATCCGGGCGCCCAACGAAGAAAGATTAGCGACGGAAGGAACCTCCTGCTGGCGCTGGCGATGAACGAAGTCGGTCAAAATCACTTCATGGCCCCGCTGCGCGAGTTCTTCCGCCTGGCACAATACCCGCCTCGCGCAGGATACAGAAGCAAGATCGAAACGTTGCAATAAAAGTATTCGCATAAGCGTATCAAGTTGAACTTTCCATCGGAGAAAGGAGCATAATATCTACTCGAACGGAGGATAAATATGGGTTTAATTTTTGTTACGTTTTTGAATCACGAAAACACGAAATTCCACGAAATGCGCGAAATATTCGAATCGCGGATTTCGCAGATTCTTTTGGATTTCATGGAAAAATCTTTCGCGTAACGCGATTCCTAGCGTTGATTGTTATTCTTTTCTTTTTTTCGTGCTTTCTTTTTCAATTCGTGTTTTCGTGATTCAATTCGATACGAAAATTACCCTGACCTATTTTCCTTTATGCGTAACATGAGTTAATAATCTCTTTTTTAGGCGGCATAAATAATTTTCCGGGTTTTGGCGATTTCATATCGGCGAAAAGGATTGCGTATCCCTTCCGCTTCCAGCAAATCGACTTTTCTTCCGAAAATTTTTTCTAAATCGTCGATCATATAGACAAAATCGATCGTATCCCAGGGCGCATTCTTATTAATTTTCACCAACACGTCTACATCGCTCTCGGGACCGAAATCACTGCGCAGAACCGACCCGAATAATGATAGCTCCGTCACCCTCCATTTTTCGCAAAAGGCTTTAATTTTCCCCATGTCTATAGGGATCCGCGGTTCCATAATGACGTCTCTCGCCGTTTTCTTGGCCCAATACGAGTTGCGATTTCCAATAAGATTATAACGAAAATCCCTTTTTTTCCTATCTGCGAAAAGAAGCGGACGCCTTTATTTTTTCGGGAAAATAAGAATTCGAGGTTGAAAAAAAAGGAAAGTCTTGTTATTGTAAATTGACTATTTTTATGAAAATAGGGTTAGGGCATCTCAATTTCATTACCCCCCTCATAGAAACGGAGGCACCGATGTTGAAATCGATATTCAAATCATGCGCCTTATTCACCATACTCCTATTGGGCGTAAGCGCATCGTTTGGCGATGAAATTATCCTGAAGGCGCAAACCGCCGCCGCTCAAAAGGGCGATACCATAGTTTATGAAGCGACGCTCAAAACTACTTCTCCGATTCGCGCCTATTTTCTTCAGATTCAGTTCGAAGGCGCTGCCATCTCCTCTCCCGCCGTTTCCAATGAAGCAGACTGGACGAACGCCAGCGCCGCTGGCGCCCCCGTTACGGATGTCCAATTCGAAAATAATCTTGTAACCATCCAATCTTCCTTGATTGGGAAAGACTCGGCTTTCAATAGCGCCGATGGCGCCGTTGTCGCCACGCTCAGCGTCAAGGCGGAGGCGGCCGGCTTGCTGAAAGCCGCAATCGTCAACGCCAAATTCTTCGCCGATGGCTTCAATCAGCCTCTCGGTCTGGCTTCCGCCATCTCCTACGCCCAACCGGACGCCGTAGAAATTACCGCCGGTCCGGGAGTAACGAAACCGGGAGATTTGGATAAAAACGGATATCGAGACGGCGAAGATTTGATTATTCTCTACGATCTGATCGTCAAAGCGATTTTTGGGGAAACAATCAATGCGGACGACTTCTCTGTAGCCGATCTTTTCGTTGACCAGATATTAGATGGCGAAGACGTTATCGTTCTGTACGATTTGATCGTCTACGATATTTTTAATCCCGGAAAATCTTTCCGCCGCAGCGCAAAGACCGTTCGCCCCTTTTCTGTAATGCCTGAAACGGCTCAGCAAATCGTGATCGATTCTATCGAAGCGCCTGAAAATGGTTCATTTGAATTGGATTTCAATGTAATAGGCGCCGTTAACGGTACCTCATTCACTTTTTCCGTCAGTTACGATCCTGCCGTAGTGGAATATCAACCAACGTTGGATTTCGCCCAGGGCGTCGCCGCCTCCTGGCCATCGATAAAGGTAACTCATCTAAAAAAAGACAATCTCGGTTATTTTGTTATTATCGCTGTTTATTCGGATGGATTCACTCAAGGTCAAATCATTAATGGCGATGGCCTGCTATTTACCGTTAAAGGCAAAATCGTAGGAGCAGCCGGATCTACGACCACATTTGCGATTCCTACCAATACCGGCGGTTTAAGCAGCGCCGCCGTCAGCGGCGGCATTATTACTGTAATACCCGCCGCCGAGCTGACGCCGACTCCGGAAATCCCGACGCCCACGCCCGAAATGCCGACGGCTACGCCAGTCGTCGTTCCAACGTCTACGCCGACGAACACTCCGACAGCTACAGCTACGGCGACGAACACGCCCACGGCTACATCGACCAATACCCCGGCGCCGACAGCCACGCCCGAATCGCCGACGGCAACGCCGCCGCCAACGAATACGCCCACATCCACTCCAACGCCTGAATCTCCCACGGCCACGCCCGTGATTCCAACCAATACGCCCACGGCTACGTTTACTCCGACAGCTGCGCCGACCAATACGCCGACAGCGACGGCGACGGCAACGCCGGAATCGCCCACGGCTACGCCCGTAATTCCGACCAGTACGCCAACTCCTGAATCTCCCACGGCAACGCCCGTGATTCCAACCCAAACTCCAACAGCGACGCCGACGAATACGCCGACAGCGACGGCGACAAATACGCCATTGCCCACATCGACGCCGACGCCGGAATCGCCCACGGCTACGCCTATAGCGCCCACAAGCACACCAACTCCAGTACCTCCAACCAATACGCCGGTTCCGCCGCCGACCAACACGCCGACGCCGGTTCCGACGGCGACGAATACGCCGCTTCCGGCTCCGACTAACACACCGGTTCCGCCGCCAACCAATACGCCGACGCCGGTTCCGCCGCCGACCAACACGCCGACGGTTGCGCCTACGAACACTCCGGTTCCGCCGCCGACGAGCACTCCAACGATGGCGCCTACGAATACTCCAGTTCCACCACCGACGAATACGCCGGTTCCATTGCCGACGAATACGCCTACGGCGACGCCGACAATAGCGCCAACCAATACGCCAGTGGCGCCAACCTTCACGCCAACAGCGACGCCCACTGAGATTCCAGTTCCACCTTCGCCGACGCCAACAGTAACGCCGACGCAGCCCGCAGCTACTCCCACGCCGTTGCGCGTAGTAGAGGCGGATCGCGGTTTGGTCATGTTGTCTCAGTTAGGCTTGTTCATCGATAGGGGTTACGAAACCGGTAAATTGCAGGATACGCCAAGCATAATCGTGGATCCGATCGATCTCGAAATCATCGGCAATCAACCGCTGATCCTAACGAAAAAAGGAAAAGCCTATCTTAACGGCGAAAATCTGAAATTGACGGACAATGGCGGGGCGCCGCTGGCGCAGTTCGGCGATTATCTCGATCTCGAACCTACCAGCGGCGATCTGTCCGGATATCTTGCGCTTGACCGCTATGGCCGCATCCACGCCTTTGGCAATGCGGCTTATTTCGGCAGCCAGGTCTTCGTACAAACATTGAATCTCGGACGTATAACCGTCAAACAACCTGCGCCCATCGCCGTCGATCTCGAAGTGGTGGAAAACGCGGGAGTGGATGCGGGTTATTACGTTCTCGCCAGCGACGGACAGCTCCTATCTTTCGGCGGCGTTCCCGCGATGGATAGAGTCCCCGCCAGCTTTGGATCGGTTGTCGCTTTGGATCTGATCGTTGAGTCCGGATCGGTTGCCGGTTATCGCGTGATGAACTACCTTGGCCGAGTCATGAAATATGACTTGGCGACAAAGACGTTTGGCGAACCCACGATAGGAATTCGCGTCGATAAAGAACCGCACGTCGTCGACTTCGCCGTTGTCTCGGATACGATATTCATCCTCAATGAATTCGGCGTTATTTTTGCGCCGCAGACGGGAGAAGTCATCGGCAAGACCGGCGATTTCGACAATTGGCTGGGAACGAAAGGTTTCTTCGATCTGGAAGCGGGAACGATCGGTAACTGAGAGCATATTATAGAAAGAAAAGAGGCCCATTGGTATGTACTCTATAAGATCGATGCGGGAGTTTACGAATATGAATCGCAAATGGATGCCGATATTCATTCTTGGCGCATTGTCCGTTCTCTGGTTGACGCCTATGGCTGTTCAGGCGCAGGGCAACGATTTCAACGCGCATTACCATCGATATTTGTTCTATAACTTGGGGATGTCCGCCCGCTCCGCCGGCATGGGCGGCGCATACAGCGCCCTGCGGGGAGGGGAACTCGGCCTTCTCGGAAATCCCGCCAGTTTAGGCTTTCTGGAAAATCGCCTGGCGATATTGAAAGGCGATCTGGATGAAATTTCGGGATCGACTTCGCTGCCGTCTCCCAACGCGAGAGGATTCGACTCTTCCACAAGCGACTCCAATATTTGGAGCATCGGCGCCGGAGGCGCTTATCCCTTTGAGTGGGGCGCCTTGGGCTTGAATTACAACTATCGCGATGACGATAGAGATATCGGTTCTTTCGATAGGGGAACTTTCGATATGGGCATGTCCAGCGAGGTAAGCCGGCATGACATATCCCTTTCCGCCGCTTATCGCTATATGGACGAACTTTCCTTTGGATACCGTTACAGCTATATCGATTGGAATATGGATACGAACATAACAGACTTGACCAACTTTGGTTCTTTGCCCGGCGTGGAGGAAGAATTCTCCGGTCACCGCAATCAGTTCGGCGTTCAGTACAGCGTCAACGAAACCCTGATGCTGGGTTTGGACGGATACCTTGGGCTGGGCGATTGGGACGTTAATGGCGGTTCTTCCGGCGATGCGGATTCCTGGGCCGTTCGCGCTGGCGCCGCCTGGAATCCGTTGATCGATCTCCCGCTTTTAATCGCTTTCGACGTCAAGTATGAAAACCGGGAATTCACTGGCGGCGGTACGGAAGACGATTTATGGGGCCTCCATTTGGGCGCCGAATATGAAGTTATTGAAAATCTCTATCTGCGCGCCGGATACCTCTTCGAAGATTTCGATTATACGGAGAATAGCGGTTTCGGCGCGAGTCCCTCCGTAAGCGGCTTCTCCGGCGGTTTGGGCTATATGTACGAAGCCATTTCGCTCGATTACGGCTTCCTCTATACCGATACCGGCGGCGACGGCGATTTTATGCACGTCTTCGGTTTGGTTTACGAATTTTAGTTTTTAAGAGAATCCGATCGGCTCAAGAATGGGGGCGCACCGTTTTGCGCCCCTTTTCCATATTGCCATTTCCAATTTCATTACCTCCCATCAAGGAAAACATAGAAGATGAAGGCTGTTATTCTCGCCGCTGGAAAAGGAACCCGTATGCGGCGCATTACGGATACTTTGCCCAAACCGTTAACGCCCGTCGGCGGCAAGAGACTTCTGGAATGGATCGTCTCCGCCATTCGCAAGGCGGACGTCCATGAGTTCGTTATCGTTACCGGGTATCTTGCGCAAACAATAGAAGAATACTTTGGAAACGGCGCGGCTTTCGGCGTCGATATTCAATACGTTCGCCAGGAAATCCAGAATGGCACCGCTGGGGCGTTGCGGCTCGCTCGCAACGCTGTTGGAGTAGAGCCGTTCCTGTTGACCTTCGGCGATATCCTCGCCTCGTTTCCCAATTATCCCCGCATGATCGAAGAATTTCGCAAGAACCGTCCCGATGGCCTGCTCGCCGTCAATCAGGTTGACGATCCCCATCTGGGAGCGGCGGTTTATTTCGAGGAACCGTCGATGAGAATCACGCAGATTGTGGAAAAGCCGCCCTACGGAACCTCCGCCTCGAACTGGAACCAGGCGGGGCTATTCATCTTCGATCCGTGCATTTTTTCTTGTATCGATAATCTTTCGCTCTCAACGCGGGGCGAATATGAATTGACGGAAGCAGTCGCCCAATCCATTGCGGCGAGAAAAGAGATGCGCGCTTTGAAATTGAGCGGCTATCGCTGCGAGATCGGCGCGCCGGAAGACCTTGAATGGATGGAAAACATGTTCCGGCAAAATCCTCATTTTCTTGAAAAATGAGCTTCTAGCAAAAATGATTAATTCCGTTTTTTTTCATTCTCCCCCCAAGTTTGGGGGGAGTTAGAGGGGGGTTGATTTTGTTAGACTTAAAACAACCCCCTCCTAACCTCCCCCATGCTTGGGGGAGGAATAAAAGAATTTTGCATGAGATTTAAATAATATGACAATTTCTTCCAACACGAATCGCTTCACTGTTTACGCTCCCGGTCGCGTCAATCTTCTCGGAGAACATACCGACTACAATGGTTTGCCCGTTTTACCGATGGCTATCGATCGCCGCATCCGCGTTTATGGCGCACCCCGTATGGACGCTATGGTCGCCGCCTCGCGGGAAGATATACCGCAAGAGAGCGTAGAATTCGCGCTTCGCAGCCCCATCCCCAAGCATCCGCAAGGGCATTGGATCAATTACGTCAAGGCGGGAATGCAGGGCGTTCTCGATTCGCTTACTCAGTCGGAAACGCAGGAAATTCGCGGCTGCGACTTGATGGTGAGCGGAACCATTCCCCAAGGCGTGGGATTGTCTTCCTCCTCGGCGCTGGTAGTCGCCTCGGCGCTGGCGCTTCTAAAAGCCAATCGGATCGATAGGCCGCCGATCGCCCTGGCGGAGCAGATGGCCGAAGCGGAGCATTATACGGGAACTCGCGGAGGCGGGATGGATCAAGCGGCCTGTTTGTTAAGCCGGGCGGGGCATCTATTGAAGATCGATTTTTTCCCGTTGCGCGCCGCTCCCGTTTCCTTGCCCGACGGCGTTACGGTAGTGATCTGCGACAGCCTCATCCGCGCCAAAAAAAGCGAAACGGCGTTGAAGGCGTATAATCTCCGCGCCTTGGAATGCCGCTTTGCGGTTCTGTTGCTGCGCCGGTTTTTGCATCGAAAAGGCGATCCCGCCGATTTTCAACGGCTCGGCGACTTGTTGCTGCCGCCTTGGAATCTTGGCTATCCCGAATTGGCGCGCTTGGCGGAAGAAGCGCTAAAGGATAGCTACGGCTACTCCGAATTATGCTCCGCTTTGGGCGATGAGGAGGCGATTCGCTCGCTTTTGCTGGATTATTCCTTTGATGATGACGGAGAGAACTTGAGTTTCGCTTGCGGCAAGCGTTTCCGTCATGTCATTCGGGACGCGCAACGGGTGGAATTGGGAAAGCGGTTGCTGCAAGAGAGAAACGTTCGGGGATTCGGACGCTTGATGAACGAGGGGCATGACAGCGCCCGCAACGATTTTGAAATCTCCCGCCCGGAATTGGATAGGCTCACGGAAGCGGCGCGGGAACAGGGCGCCTTGGGTTCCCGTCTGACGGGAGCAGGCTTCGGCGGATGCACCGTGAACCTGGTCTACAGCGACGAAGCCGAGCGCTTCCGGCAAGCCATGTATGAATCCTGTTACGCCATGACGCAGCCCAAGCCGCCCATAGAAGAAACCGTCCTGAATACCGATCCCGCCGATGGAGCGCAGGTTGTCAATGAATCTTCTATTTGTTAACAACCATTCGATTGAGCCTCTTGCAAAACTCTATTATTCCTCCCCCAAGCTTGGGGAAGGTCAGGAGGGGGTTGAGATAAGTCTAAGAAAATCAACCCCCCTCTAACTCCCCCCAAGTTTGGGGGGAGAATTTAAAAGCGGATTTTATAAATTTTGCAAGAGCCTCGATTTAGTTGAATTTATTTGGATAAATACTTCTCCGCTAAACCAATTTACTCCCGTCTGGACAAAGGAGCGAAGATTGGAGTACATTGGTTGTTCGATTTATTATGATTTTTTTTGATAAAGGAGAAATTAAAATGAAAAAGACCGTTCTCATCCTCTGCCTCGTCAGCCTCGCCGCCTTGGCCGGATTCGTGGCGGAAAAGCAAGCCGCCAAGATGGAATTCGACTCCAACACAATCCAAATCGGCATGATCGTCTCCGATCTGCCCGCCTCATTGACATTCTATAAGGAAATATTGGGCTTCATGCAAGAAGCCGACCGGCCTTCTTTTGACGTAAACGCCGATTTCGGCAAAAAGTCGGGACTGACGGATTCGCTCCCCATTCACGTCGAAGTGCTGAAATTGGGAGCGGGTTCCGAATCGACGCAGCTGAAACTGATGACCTTCGGCGAGAAGGCTAAAAAGCAGGAAAACGATTACATCTCCACCCACACCGGCGTTCAGTACCTCACCATTCGGGTGAAGAATCTCACGCCTTTCGTGGAAAGCATTAAAAAACATAACGTAAAATTCGCCGGTGAAACCCCCATTCCCCTCGGCGACAATCATTTCGTCCTAGTGAAAGACCCCGATGGAACCTTCGTCGAATTGATCGGGCCGATGAAATAAGCGATAGCGGATAAAAAACGATTAAGGGGGGACCCACCGCGTCCCCCCTCGTTTTTAGATAAACGAATATAAATAAAGCAGGGCGGGTTTAAAGGTAAGCGTTACACGTCCTATTTTTAAAACATCTCAAACTTAGAGCGTTTGCTGGATTACATAGATAGGTAGAGCATTTCAAAGCCAATCACATTCTAACGCCATATTAACGCGCTATCATTGTCTGAATCTGGATATCCTGGATGAAAGGATGAACAGGATTCTTTTATCCTGAAAATCCTGAAAATTCTGGCCATCCAAATTCTGACATACAACCAGAAAATCGCGTCTACTCAATCCTGAAACGCTCTAAAAACAGTAAAGTATTGAAGAACAAAACCGCCGCGTCCAGATAGTCTATCCAAGCGCGGCGGCGTTTTGTACGAAGAGGTTCTAATAAAACTTACAGTCCCAAAGCCTGTTTCAGCAGCGTTTGCTTATCGGCGGACAAGCTGCCCAATTCGCCAGCAATAGCTTTGATTACGCTGGCGATTTGCAGTTCCTGCGCGGCGCGGGCGGCGGCGGCGGTGAGGATGTAATCGTCGCCGCGGATGGCTTCCAATAGCAGGGGCAAGCTCTCTTCCCGGCGCAATAACACAGCGCCGCGCAGCGCTCCGGCGCGCACTTGGTGCGGCTCTTTGACGGCGCGCAGGCGGTCGTAGATGGCCAGAGCTTCTTTGCACAGGCCTTGCGCCGTGAGCGCTTCCGCGCAGCGGAACAAGCCTTCGCAAAACGCGAGTTGATTGGCCTTGGGCGTTTTGTCCAAGGCGGCGATAATCGCCTCGCCGCTATCGACGGTTCCGATTTTGCCTAAAGCGCGGGCGGCGGCTTGGGCGACGACGGCATCGTCGTTCGCCAGCAATTGAGTCAGAGCGGCGATGGCTTTCGTATCGCGGCGCACGCCGATGCTGCCGATGACGCCCACTAGCGGCAAACCTTTTAGTTTGCCCAGCGCATCGCGGAAAGCGTCGTCGACGGACGGATCGGGTATCGTTTCCATGGCATAGCGCGCCATATGCGATTGATCTGCGTCGCCAAGCATGGCGGCCAGCGGCGCAACATCCTCTTTCGTCGCGACGCGGGCCAGTTCCCGGCAAGCGTTAGCGACGGATTTTCGCGATCCCGAAGCGGCGGCCAGCAGATTTTTCTTCTCCACGGCGGCGGTGATGACGGTATTGGCTATATTCAACATAATCGATTCTCCTTCATTTGTTGGCTTTAAAATATCCACGGTTCCCGCATGGCGCGCGAACGCAGCCGGTTGGCTTCGTCGTCGTTTATGAATTCTTCCTTGACCGGATCGTATTTCATGGTTCGCTTCAGCCACATGCAGATATTGGCGGCGTGGACTGTTGTCATAGATCGATGCATCACTTCCGGATTCGCGACGGTCTGGCGGCGCGATTTAATGCAATCCAGCAAATTACGCCAATGGTTCATCGGGCGCATCGTCCGTTCCATATAATCCTTGACGATTTTATCGAAATCGGCCAGCAAGGCGGGCGATGAGACATCCGGTTGTTTGTAGCCGTCTCCCGTCGTCGCCCAGCCTTCGTCGCCTTCGTAGCGCACGGCGCAGGAGCCGTGGAAATATTTGTTATCCATATCGCGATGCAGGATCATCTCGATGCCGTTGGCGAATTTCGTCACCATGCCGTCGCCGGTGGGGTTGTCTACATAACTGTATTCGATGGCGGAGGTGTTCGCCGCGCCCATAGCCACTTGGCATTGAGCGAAGGTATGCGCGCCCCATTCGCCGATGCAGCTGGTATGGAAATCGTAGTAGCCGCGCCAGCCGCCGCTGCAATAATTTGGGTGGTAAGGCCGCCAGGGGCAAGGTCCCAGCCATGCGTCCCAGTCCACCTCTTCCTTTGGAGGTTGGGGGACGCCTTCCCGCCAATCGAAACTCATTTCCGCCGCGTCCCAAGGGGCGATGTGCGCGCGTACGGTGTGAATCTTGCCTAGCCGTCCCAGGCGCAGCAATTCGTTAATGAAAGTGAATTGGTCTTCGCTGAGCCGTTGGGTGCCCGTTTGATAGACGCGCCCGTAACGTTTGGCGGTTTCCACCACCGCCTGGCCTTCCGCGATCGTCATGCTCGACGGCTTTTCCGAGTAGACGTCTTTGCCTGCCCGCATCGCCATGACGGAGGCCAATGCGTGCCAGCGGTCGCCCGTCGTAATCAAAACGGCGTCGATATCCGTCCGTTCGGCCAGAAATACGCGAATGTCGCTGTAGGAAGCGCAATCGCTGTTGTCGTAGCGGCTGTCGACGATCTGTTTGATTTTTTCGCGCCGCGCTTTTTGCGGATCGCAAAGCGCAACGCATTGAACGTCCTTTTCTTGCATCAACATGCGCAAGTCGAATTCTCCCCGGCCGCCGATGCCGATGCCGCCCAACACAATGCGCTCGCTAGGCGGGACTGCGCCATCCTTGCCCAGGACGGACGCGGGAATGACGGTGGGCGCCATCAAGATCGCCCCGGCTTGCGCGGTGGTTTTAAAAAACTGGCGCCGGTTCGGTTTCGTTGAGGGCGAATGCTTCATAGTTTTCTTCGATTCGATCATTGTGCTGCCTCCATAAAATAATGGCTTTCGGGCGCATATACGTAAAACCGAAATATCTCCCGTAGAAATGAAAAAGTTCTCCCATTTCATTGAGATTTAGATGATTCTCTCATAAACGATTGCTCTTCGTCAACCATGAATAGCCATCAAACGCCATGAATGACAATATTTATTCATGCGATTTAATCATGAATAATTTATTATTGGCAGCAGAAGCGTATGGCAACTCGCCCTAGTCTTGAGAATCGCGCCTTTCCCCTAGGCTGGCGAATGGAATAACGCTAATAGTCCTTTATGCTTTTTCGAAATAGGACTTTACGCGAAGGAGAATCCTCTTTTTTCATGAAGAACCCTAACTTCGCTTCTCCCGCCGATTATATCCAGGAAGCCTCCCGATTAGCCGCGTTGGATGCGTCTGCCGCTGGTTGCCTCCTGGAGCAGGCGGTCGAACGCTTCCCGCAATCCGCCGATCTTCTCGCCCATTTAGGATTTTATTATTACAAAACCGGACGTTATAGCCGCGCTATCGGCGCATTCCAACGCTTCTCCGCATTGGCTCTTCCCGACGCCGGAATTTGCGCCCTAATGGCGGAAATGGCGCAAGCCCGCCGCGATTCCGAAACAGCGCTCCTTTGGCTGCAACGCCAAAAGGACATGGAAGGTTTCTCGCCAACGCTTTCCCGGATAATCTCTCGCGTCCGGAGGCGTATTATTCTACAAAAAAACATCCGTCCGCTTTGGGGATTTCTTTTGCACCCATTGATTCTCTTGTATAAATGGATTCTGACTTGGTTGAATTGGCTGGGGCTTTGGTTTTGGGATGAGATGAATAAGAAGGAAGGACAGCCTTTTCAATTAAGCCGCTTTATCCGTTTCCTCATGCGCTTCGATCCATTGTTTTGGCGGGAAAGTTACGCCTATCATAAAACTCGAGAGGCAATTCTCGCCTCCAACACCCTCGCTTTCGGCGCTCCCCGCCGACTTCTCGACATTGGAACGGGCAAAAATCTTCTCCCCCTCTATTGGGCATCTCAAGGCTGCGATGTTACGATCATGGACGGCTCTTTTTACGGTTTCTCTCTTCTGCGCCATAGCCGTAATTTCATGAACAGGCGAGCCTTTTCTTACTCCGCCGAATTCGCAATGGGAGACGCTCGCCGCCTTCCCTTCGCCGACAACGTCTTCGACGGCGTTTCCGCTCTCTGCGTCATCGAGCATATCCCCGCCGACGGCGACGCCGAATGTATGCGCGAGATATTCCGCGTTCTCCGTCCTGGAGGACGCGCCATTGTCACGGTGGAAACATCCGCCGCCTTCAGCGAACAATGGATGGAAGTACCATACGAAATCGGCTACCAGGCGCAGGGCGCGTCGCCAACCAAGACGGATTGGGAAGAGGTCTTCTGCCGCAACTATTCCCCCGCCGAAATGATGAACCGTCTTGCCGCCGCCGCTCCCTGGCGCGTTGTGGAAATTGCATATTATGACGATGGCGTATTCCCCATCCGCCGATGGCTCGATCCTTTCCGCAGTTCCTGGCGCGCCGCGTTCCTGCGGCCTTTGCAGCCGCTCCTATCTGCGACGTTTTACCGCAACAAATCCAACGAAAACCTTACTCCCTCCAGTATCGGTTGTCTTATCCTCGAAAAACCGCTTTAGAAAGCGAAGCACGAGGTATAAAAAGACTTGCTTTCGAAATAATTGCCAACTATAGTTGGCAATTGTTGTGGCAATTGTTATAATGATAGGGGTGAATGCAAAAGTGCCTGGAGTCATGCAACCTAAAAGAGTAATTTTTTACAAAGAAGAAAACGGAAAAGTTCCTGTTAAAGATTGGCTGTATAGCATTAAAGATACTAAATCCAGACGGCGCATATTTTGCCGGTTGCATCGCGTAGAGCAAGGGAATTATGGAGATTGCAAAGGGCTGGCGGGATGCGAAGGTTTATTGGAACTCCGCTTTGATATTGGGCCGGGATATCGCATATATTTTGCAGAAGATGGGAGTACAGTCGTAGTTCTTCTCGTCGGCGGCGGCAAGAAAACGCAGAAAAAAGATATAATCCGCGCCGCCGAGTATTGGAACGATTACCTGGAGAACAAAAGACATGAAGCAATACCCAACGCTTGACGAAATCGAAACGCAATACTTTCTGGATCATCCGGAAGAGATTGAGCCATACTTGTCGGAGATATTCGACGAGTACGCCTTAGATGAGAATTCAGCCGCTTTATTGGCTTCCTTGCGCGTTATTGCCCGAGTTAAAGGCATCTCCACCCTATCTGACGAAATTGGAATGAGCAGGCAGGGCTTGCAAAAAGCGCTGTCTGAAAAAGGCAATCCCCGCCTTGATAATATCAATTCCATCATGCGCGCTTTAGGCTATCGTCTTGCCCCGCGAAAACTGGAAGCGACAGGCGTGTAATAATCATTGGAGCCAAACATTTGGCATTGAATGCGCCGTTTTAGAAAAACGTATTCTCGTATTTTCCGAACGAGACGTTGTAATCGCGGTCCGATTGCCCTGTCAGTTTATAGGACACCCAAATGTCCCCGTTGGAGACGAGACCGTTGGACGAGATATAGGGGATCGATCCTCCTTGAGAGATCAACCATGCTACATCGCTATAATCCCCGTCCGTCCCAGCGGCGATGACGCACCAATACGCCCCCAAACTGCCGTTCGGGCAATGGCTGGTGCCAAAGGTGTAAAAAATCCCCTTGGCGAAGGGATCGGTTGGAATCGAGGTGATATAGGATACCGGCGTCGTTAATTGGGCGTAGATGCGCCCGTCGTTGTTGGGATCGTAGCAAGACAATCCAATTTGACTGCATAACTTGCCCCAGCGGGAAGGTCCCCACGGCGTCAAGACGCAGTCTTGCGCTCTGCCGGTTCCTTGAGCGCCTTCGTCGTTTCCATCAACCATCCACAAGTTGACATCCAGTTTTCTCACCATATTTTGGTTATAGAGCATCTTGACGTCGGAGTAGGAGCGAGCCAGTTTCGCCCGTATTTGGGCGTTCAAGAAATTGGGAACGGCGATCGCGGCCAGAATACCGATAATCGCCACAACGATGAGCAATTCGATCAAAGTAAATCCGCACGTTCTCTTCATCTTTAACGCCTTTCAAAAAAAAGAATTTTTCCCTTATCATTATATATCTTAGATCGTCATGAAAGCAGGTTAATAACAAATATAGTATAACCATTCACACCAAGAAATCATGATTTTCCTGGAAGAACTAGGGTGTTGTCAATGCGAGTTAAATCCTCATAGGATTGATGGATTCGTTAATTATCGTCGAATGATAAATAAAAAAAACGGGGGACGAATTTACTGTCCCCCGTCGATCGGTTGGATTTCTAGTATTAAGAGAACATCTTAGATCATGGCTTCAATTCAGCATCCAGTTCTCAACGCTAGTTCCAGCGGCGAAGCGCAAGATTCCCCGGGGATAGGTTCTAAAACCGCCGCCCACGACGTTATTCCACGTAACCAAACTCGCACCGTGCCCCGCCGTATAGCCGTCAGTGTAGCCGGTGATATTGATAAGCCATTCGTCACCCGGCTTTACCCAATGGCCGTCGGCGTCTTTTTCTAAGACGCAGTTGATCGCCGCCGGAGCGATGGCGGTAATATCGCCGGCGCCCATAAGGCTGGTCAGATTCAATTGGCTGAAGGGAACAGCGATTTCCAGGACAGGAGTCGCGACGACTTGTCCTTCTTTCGCCCCGGCGATTTCATGGGGCAGCGCAGCCAATTTCATCGGTTTTGCGCCCAAGCTTTGCGCATACGCCGCATCGAAGATGGGCATCCAGTTTCCACCTAATCCTGCGGGGACGCCCGTGTAGAAAAACGGCGGCCCTTCATCTTTATCGCGTACGCCAAAGTTGCCGACTTCCCATACTTTATCTCCTTCCCGGTCTTCAATGAGCGGGAAATAGCAAAGTTGATAAGAAGGTTCGCCCCCGCCATTCGTCGCTTCCGTATAAGCGGGCGGATTGCTGTTATACCCGTCCCCGTCCTTCCAATTCGGTTCTAAGAAAAACTCGAAGTCGACGCAGGTTCCTACTCCCCATCCCGCATAGCCCGTATCGTCCGCCGCTAAAGCCGTAACGATATCGCCCGCATACGTCCATCCGTTGGGCGTCAAATAATAAAAATCAGCCGTCATGAGAATATACAGATAATCCTCATCCCATAACGCCCGCCATTGGTAGTTGACGTCGACTTTCTGCCCCTGATACGCTGCCCCTACCGCTCCATTCCTCAATCCAAAAAATTCGCCGGTCCACTCCGATCCCGCCCACCCCGCATCCGTATAATTTCCATCGATGACGGGTGGAGTTCCTTTCACTTTGTTCGCCGTATATTCGCGAACCGCATCATCCCCCACAACCGGGATGGCCATGATGAACAAAACCAAAGCTAGACTTGCGCAACGCCTCATTTTTTAATCCTCCCTAAAAGTATAGAATCGAAAAACCAATCCATAAAAACAAAATGCGAATAGGGATATCAAGAAGAGAATCGATTTTATTTTTATTTTTTTTCATTCTGCTTCTTTACCGCAAAGGAATTCCTCTCTATACCCCCTTCGTGTTTAATATTCAATAAAAGCCGATTTTTAGAACCGATAACGAAAATGGGTTGCTTTCGCCCATTTTTTTATATATTTATTCCATAGAGGATCGAAAGAACCGGCGGTAAAGGAAAATCGAATCGATGCGGGAACCATTGGCGGCGAAGCCGAAATTATCCATCATCATCCCCATTTACAATGAGGAATTGCTGCTTCCCGAAGTACTTCGGCTTGTCCGCGCCGTTCCTTGGGAGGATAAGGAGATTATTCTCGTCAACGATTGTTCTACCGACCGCACGGAAGCGATTCTGGAAGCGGAAAAAGAGCGTCCGGATACGATTGTACTGACGCATAAAATTAATCAAGGCAAAGGCGCCGCTATCCGCACCGGCTTGCGATACTTCACGGGGGATATCGTCATAATCCAGGACGCCGATATGGAATACGATCCCGCCGAAATCGTCCGCGTCGTCGAGCCGATCGCTCGCGGCGAAGCGCTCGTCTGTTATGGTTCGCGCTTCCTCGGCGTCGTGAAGAACATGCGCCTGGCCAATCGCGCCGCCAATTGGATGCTGGCCAAACTCGTATCCCTTCTCTTTTGGCGTCGCATTACGGACGAGGCTACGGCCTACAAAGCCTTCCACCGCTCCATCATCGAGCGAATCCCTTTGGAATGCCACGGCTTCGAATTTTGCCCTGAAATTACAAGTAAGGTCCTCAAAATCGGTTGCGAGATCAAGGAAGTCCCTGTTACTTTCAAAGCGCGCACCTTCGCCGAAGGCAAAAAGATCGGCTGGCCCGATTTTATCGTCGCCGTCTGGACGATCGTCAAAGTCCGCTTTTTTTGGAGCCGTAAAAAAGCTGCTCCGCCTGTGGAAATGAAAGGTTAGCATAAGTATAACATGAAGCCCCAAATCGTGATTTTAGGAGCGGGCGTTACCGGTCTGGCGGCGGCGTGGAAGCTCCTGAAATCCTCGGATCGATACGATATAACGCTCGTCGAACGGGACGCCGTCCCCGGCGGCATGGCCAAAACCCTATCCTGGAATGGCCTATCTCTCGATCTCGGCCCCCATCGCTTCCATACCGAAATTCCCGAAATCCAGGAATTTATGCGCGGCTTCTGCTTGAAGCGGCTTGTCCGCGTCAAACGCTTCAGCCGCATGTTTCTCAATGGATGCTACATCCCCTATCCCATCAGCCCTTGGCCAACGCTGCGGGCGTTGGGAATGCGGTCGGCGGCAGCTCTCGCCTTATCCGCCTTGTCCGTTCTTTTCCGCCAACCAGCCCGTCCGGCGGAGACTTACGAAGAATACGTCAAAGGCTATTACGGCGATGGTTTATACCTCCGCATCTTCGAACCCTTCGCCATCAAAGTTTGGGGGCTTCATCCTTCCCGCATCGCCGCCGAAACCGCCCGCGTCCGGCTGCGGGGAGACAACATCTGGCGCTCCTTGATAGACGGCTTTTTGTCCAAACAAGAAACCTATGTCGCCGAGTTTCTCTATCCGCCCGGCGGCATCGGCGAAATCGCCCGCAAATTCGCCGAGGAGGTCGAAGCGGCGGGAGGGAAGTTTCTTTACCAACGCGAGGCCGTCTCGCTCCGCGTTCATGAGGGGCGCATCGAAAGCGTCGAATTGAAAGGCTCGGGCGGTTCGGATTGCCTGCCCTGCGATGTTCTCATCAATACGATTCCCCTTCCCGATATGATTCGTCTGCTTACGCCTTCCGTTCCCGCTGAAATCGCAGGCGCGTCGGACGAACTCCATTTCCGGGGCGTGGTATTGCTTTATTTGCTGTATAAAAACGACCTCGTCCTGTCCGACACTTGGCTTTATTATCCGGAAATGGCCGTTCCCTTTACCCGCATCAGCGTCCCCGGCAATTTCGATTCCGAACCTTCCCGGCGGGCGAAGAATTGTTTATGCCTTGAATTTTGCTGCGAGGCTGGCGACCAAACTTGGAACTCCGATCACGCCGATTTGGCGGATAAGGCTAACGCCGTTCTCGCCTCTTCCGGTTTAGTGCAATCCAAACCCATTGATTCCCTCGCCCTGCACCTGCGCGAGGGATATCCTGTTTATCATGCGGGGTACGAGAAGCCGTTGCGCCGCGTCCTAGCTCATTTGCGCGCGATGGGCAATGTTCTTACCGCCGGACGCCAGGGGCTTTTCCGTCACAACAACATCGATCAGTCGATCCAAATGGGACTCTTGGCCGCCGAGGAAATCATGGCGCAGGCATCCGATTTTTCCCATTGGTACGATTCCGTTTCCCGATTCAACGACTACCGCATCGTGGATTGAAGGCAGGTTATTGCGACATGGCTCAACCGTGGAAAAAAGTGTTTCTCATCGTCCCGCCCACGGGAAAATACATCCGGGAAGAGCGTTGCCAAACGCCATTGGAAGATTTGCATACGGTGGCGCTGCGTCCGCCGATGGATTTGTTGTATATGGCGGGCGTTCTGGAGCCGTTGGGCATGGAATGCCTCCTGTGCGACTATCCTGCTCTTGATTTGACTTGGGACGATTTCGACCGCGATTTGCACGAATTCCATCCCGACGCTCTCGTCATATCCATCACGACGCCCACGCTGAAGGACGATCTCGAAGCCGCCGCCCGCGCCAAGCAATTCGATCCCGCCATTGCGACAGTTTCCAAGGGCGCGCATTTCAAATACCTCGACGAGGACGCATTGCGGCAATTTCCCCAGCTCGATCTCGTCATGCGCGGAGAGTACGAAGAGACCATCGCCGAACTGGCGGCGGGAAAAGAATGGGCGGAGACGGACGGCGTTACTTTCCGCAATGGCGATGCTATCCATAAAACACCCGACCGCGCTTTCATCCAGGAGATCGACGCCATTCCTTATCCCGCCCGTCATCTCATCGACAATACGCCTTATTTCCGTCCCGATACTGGAGAACTCCAGACAACAATAGTCACTAGCCGGGGCTGCCCCTTTCCCTGCGTTTATTGCCTGGCGGGAGAAGTTTCCGGAAAAGCCGTACGCAACCGTTCGCCCGAAAACGTCGTAGGCGAGCTCAAGCAATGCGTCGAACGCCACGGCATCCGCGATTTTCTGTTCCGCTCCGATCTCTTCACCGCCAACAAGCGCTGGGCGCTGTCGCTGTGCCAGGCCATTCAGGAGGCGGGTCTCAAGATTCAATGGTCCTGCAACAGCCGCGCCGATACGCTCAGCGAGGAATTAGCGCGCGCCATGAAAGCCGCTGGCTGCTGGCTTGTCTCCTTCGGCGTCGAAAGCGGAGATCCCGATATGCTGGAAAAGATGCGCAAGCAGATCGATTTCGCAAAGATCGAACCCTGCGTCAAACTCTGCCGCCGCGCCGGTCTTAAATGCAGCGTTTATTTCCTCATCGGCCTTCCCTGGGAAAACCTGGAAACCTTCCGGCGCTCCGTCCGCTTCGCCCGCCAGCTCGATCCCGACTTCATCGAATTCTTTTACGCCTACCCCTTTTACGGAACCGAATTTTACCGCGAAGCCGTAAAAGAAGACTTGCTCAAAGATGGCGAACTGCCCCGCGCCGCCTACAACGCCCCCGCCATCCCCACCAAGTACCTGACGCTAGAACAACTTATGCCCCTGCGCAAAGAAGCCCTGCGCGCCTTCTACCTCCGCCCCCGCTATATCCTGCGGACATTAGCGAACAATCCTTCGCCCAAGGTTTGGATGAACTATTTCATATATGGATGGAAGCAACTGCGGGATTTGATTTCGTAGTTCCTTGAGATAGACCGCGCCGTTTGATCCTTCAATATCTACTTTCGATTTCATGCTATACTATCTCCTAGAGATTTTTCATTCGCAATAAATTGCGTAATTTTTCCATAGGAGAATTGACTTATGAGTAAAAACGTAAAAGTAATCTATGAAAATGGAGTATTCCGGCCTTTGGAGCCTGTAACGTTTCGCGAGCATCAACAGATGATCGTTGCGATTGAAGAGAGTCAAGAAACATTGTCAGAAAACCAATCGGAGAATTGTTACGACATTGCCATGCGAAACGGCATTATCGGCATGATCGAGGATGCGCCTCCCGATTTGAGCGTGAATCCAAAATATTTTGAAGGATTTGGACGCTAATGACATCTAAGCGGGTGCTCGTTGACACAGGGCCGCTCGTGGCTGTCTTTTCCCGGCGCGACCAATTCCATGATATTTGTATGGAACAGATGCGCCGCCTTTCTGCGCCCCTATTGACATGTTGGCCAGTCATTACCGAAACAGCGTGGCTTTTAAAAGAAAATCCACTAGCGGTTCAACGACTGCTCGGAGAGTTTGGCGTGGGATTCTTGAAATTGCTATCGATTGAAGATGAGGCTATGCCGTGGATTATACAATTCATTCGGCGGTATAGCGACCTTGGAGTTCAATTAGCGGACGCATGTCTGATTTACTTGGCGGAAAGGGAAAGCATTGACACTATATTCACTTTAGACCGGAGAGATTTCTCTGTGTTTCGGATTGACGGTAATCTATATTTTCATCTTCTGCCGGAATTGTGAGTTTTAGTATAATGGAATACTTCAGCGATCAAGAACATGGACAAATATCCAGAACGATAGAAATAATTTCTTCTCAAGTTTGGGATGGCATCGTTGCGCTTGTAGAAACGTTGATTACTAAAGGAGCCTTTGGTAACTCTTTTCCAAATGAATGCCCAGACGGGAATGCAATAATCGGTACTGAACGACAAATATTGAAGGATACTGTCAAGGCGGAAATTCCAAATATTGAATGGCCATTGAATAGAGTAAATAATTCATCTTCAAATAACGATATAGTAATTCCAGATACGCTAATCGCGCTTGATTTAATCCAGTTCTGTTATAAGTATGTATCTAAACCAGAAACTATTGAGGGCAGTTGGCATAATTATTACAATCATTATCATCTATCTTTTGATAAGGATGCTGGGGAAGACAAATTTCGCGAACAAATTAATATGATATTCTCTCGCAACGGAATGGCTTATGAGCTTAAATGGGATGGCAATATTGAAAGGTTAGTTCCACCTGTACTTCGAGAGCAACTTGCATCAGATATTTTCAATACGGGAGACAATACCTTAGATAGCATACTTAATGATGCTCGGAGAAAATTTCTCAATCCCGATATAAAAATTCGTAAGGAGGCTCTTGATAAATTATGGGATTCTTGGGAAAGATTGAAAACAATCGTTGATCCCACTAATAAGAAGGGATCAATTAATCGTCTTCTTGAAAAAACATCATCAGAAAATAATTTTAGAAGTCTTTTGGATGATGAAGCGAAGAAACTTACTGAAATTGGAAATAAATTTCATATCCGTCATTCTGAAATTAACCAAATTGAAATTCAAGATTCAGCCCATATAGATTATTTATTTCATCGTATGTGGTGTATGATATATTTATTACTAAAAAAGTAACAGGTCAGTCGGTTGAAGTGATGACAGGTGGAAATGGCGGTAACTTTCCCGTTTGAATGTATTCCCTCAAGGAAGAAACCAAGGTATCAATCGGATTATATCCCCGCCGTTTCAGGGTTCGAA